>DATDGA010000236.1:0-9146 GCA_036522335.1 Burkholderiales bacterium | reverse complement strand
GAATCACAATCCGGGACTCTACCAGCTGAGCTACGGCCACCGTCAATCAGCAGGCGGAATTATACCGTAGAGATTCCGAGGACTGCGTCCTTAGAGTTTTGACAGAATGTTGCGGAACTTCGCCTCGACACTGCGGCGAAGTTCAGGGCTCGCACGCGCTACCGGCGGAAAGTCCTTCAGCATCTCGAACGGCCGGCAGGCATCGATCACGGCGCGCGAGTTCCAGGTCGCGCCGCGCGGAATTCGCGGGTCGAGAGGTCCGCTCCACATCTTGCGGATGATGTCGATGTCCTCCGCGGGGTCGCAGCGCGTGCACATCGCCCAGAGCACGTCGAACAGATTCGTCGGGTCGATGTCATGGTCGACGACGACGACGAATCGGCCGAGGTAGGATCCGGACTGGCAGCTCGCCGCGGCCAGCGCGGCCTGCTTCGCGTGGCCGCCATAGGCCTGCTTGATCGCGATCACATTGAACATCCGCGCGCCGCCTGCTTCGTGGCACCAGACGCCTTTCACGCCGCTCAACCCCGAGCGCTCGACTTCGTCCCAGATCATCCCGGACTTCATGACGCATTTGCTGTAGGAGAAATCCGAAGGCGGACGCATGGGGGTGGCCATGGTCAGGATCGGATCGTTGCGGTGGTAAATGCGTTGCACGCGGATGACCGGCTGCTCGCTCTTGCCGCCGGCGTAGTAGCCGGTGAACTCGCCGAACGGCCCCTCCGGAGCGACATCGCCGGGGAGCATCTGTCCCTCGAGAACGATCTCCGCGTGCGCGGGCATGGGCAGGCCGTGGAGTTCGCTCTCGATCACGTCGAACGGTTCGCCGCGGTGTCCGCCTGCGTAATCGTATTCGGAGAGTCCGAAACGCAGCTCGTTGCCTCCGGCGAGAAACAACAGGGGATCGTGGCCGCATGACACCAGGACGGGACAGGGTTTGTTCTGCTTGAAATACTTTTCGCAAATCTGGCGGCCGTGCTTGCCGGGGGACATCCAGACGCCGACGCGCTTCGCGTCGTGCACCATCACGCGGTAGGTGCCGCAGTTGATCCAGTTCTCCTCGGGGTCGCGCATGATCACGAGGTCGTCGGTGCCGATGTAGCGGCCGCCGTCCAGCTCGTGCAGGAAGGGCACCGGGAATTTCAATACGTCGATATCACCGCCGCTCAGGACGTTTTCCAGAATCGGTCCGCTGCGGACGGTGCGAGGCGGTAGCGGCTTGTGGCTCTTCATCCGGTCCCGGTATGCGCGCACCACGTCCAGGGGGTGCGCCGGGATCGGAAAGCCCAGCGTGATCGCGAGTCGCCGCATCGAATTGGTCGATCCGGACAGCACGCGAAAGCCGCGCGGATATTCCGGCACGTCATCGAACAGCATCGCCGGCGCATCGGAGCGCTCATTCACCGACTCGGCGAGCGTTCCCATCTCCAGGTTCCAGTGCGCGCCAGGGACTTTCAGCAGTTCGCCCGCGCTTTCGATACGGGAGATGAACTCGCGCAAATCCAGATGCGGACGGTCGTAGTCGTTCCAGATCTTCAAGGGAGCAGGATCGTTCATATTCGAATTGTAAGACCCTCAGGGCTCTCCCGGAAGATCTTCGCGGTTCAAGAGAAAGACGCAGTCGTCGCCTGCGCTTGTTTCAGGCCATACGAGCGCCAACCGCGGGAACATGCGTTCGACCCTTCGGCGATTGTGGCCGACCTCCACGACGAGCAGTCCTCCGGGTCGAAGGAATTTCCTTGCACCGAGCAGGATCTCGCGCACGAATTCCAGGCCGTCGATCCCGCCGTCGAGCGCCAGTCGCGGCTCGTGGCGGTATTCGCGCGGAAGACGCTTCATCGCCTTGCGATCTACATACGGAGGGTTGGCGACGATGAGATCGTATCGCACAGACTGCAGACGGGAGAACAGGTCGGCCCGTGCCAGCCTGATGCGCCGGCCGAGGTGGTAGGTCCGGACGTTTTTGCGGGCAATTGCCAGGGCGGGAAGCGAAACATCGGTCGCATCCACTTTAGTGCGAGGAAAAGCCAACGCGACCAATATCGCCAGACAACCGGAGCCCGTGCAGAGGTCGAGGGCCCTGTGCACTTTGGACGGACGGGAAACCCAGGGCCGGAGCCGGTGGCGCAGCAACTCCGCGATGAAGGAGCGCGGTACGACGGCACGCTCGTCGACATAGAAGCGGTGATCGCCGAGCCAGGCTTCGTGGATGAGATAGGCGAGGGGCTTGCGCGTGCGCACGCGCTCATCGATCAGGCGCAGGGTCTTGCGCTGTTGCTGAACTGTCAGCCCGCGATCTGCCGATCGCGCCAATTCCTCGTGAGAAATCCGCAGCACGTGCGTGAGCATCCACGCCGCCTCGTCGCGGGCGTCGCGGGTGCCATGTCCGAAGTGCAGGTGAGCCGCCCGCAGGCGGCGCTCGGCCGCGGTGAGCCAGTCGCGCAGGGTGCGGTGGGAGCGCGTCAGGATGCGAGAAGCCGCGCGATGAGGCGCAGGTAGATCTCGCGCAGCGGCTCGATCGCCGCGAGATCGATGTGTTCGTTGAGTTTGTGGATCGACTCGTTCACCGGGCCGAATTCGACCACCTCGGAGCAGATCTCGGCGATGAAGCGCCCGTCGGAGGTGCCGCCCGTGGTGCTGACCTCCGGCGCGGCGCCGGTGACCTCCCGGATCGCGGCCGACAGCGCCTCGACCAGCCTGCCGCGGGGTGTGAGATAGGGCTCGGCGGACAGCGTCCAGTCGACCTTGTACTCGAGCCCATGTCGGTCGAGGACGGCATGCACGCGCTGCCTGAGCACGTCGGCCCCGCTCGCGGTCCCGAAGCGGAAATTGAACTTGATCTCCACTTCACCGGGTATGATGTTTTCGGCGCCGGTTCCGCCGTGGATGTTCGAGATCTGCCAGGTCGTGGGTGGAAAGGACTCGTTTCCCTTGTCCCATTCGGTCGCCGCGAACTCCGCGAGCGCAGGTGCGACCAGATGAACGGGATTCTTCCCCAGGTGAGGGTAGGCGATGTGCGCCTGCACTCCCTTCACTCGCAGCGTGCCGGAAAGCGATCCGCGACGGCCGTTCTTGATGGTGTCGCCCAGTTTGGAGGCGCAGGTGGGCTCGCCGACTAGGCAATAGTCGATGCGCTCGCCGCGGCTCTTGAGCAGCTCGACTACCCTCTTGGTCCCGTCGACTGCCGGTCCTTCCTCGTCGGATGTGATCAGCAGGGCGATCGATCCCCTGTGCGAGGCGTGCCTTGCGAGGAAACCCTCGACGGCGACGACGAAGGCGGCGATCGAAGTCTTCATGTCGGCGGCGCCGCGTCCGAAGAGCTTTCCGTCGCGTTCCGTGGGTACGAAGGGGTCGGAATGCCATCGGTCGAGCGGCCCGGTGGGCACGACGTCCGTATGGCCGACAAAACACAGGAGAGGCCGGGTGCGGCCCCGACGGGCCCAGAGATTGGCTACCTCGCCGCGCCGGATCGATTCCGTCTCGAATCCGAGTCGCTCGAGGTGCCCGGAAAGGAGTTTCTGACAACCGCCATCTTCGGGAGTAATCGAGCGCCGCCCGATCAATTCGCGTGCGAGTCGGAGCGCCGTGGCCGGTTCAGTGACCGGCATGGTCGGCGTCGGAGAAGCGAGCCCCGCGCATCCGGGGGCTCTGAGTCCTGGCTTCCAGCATCAAATCTATGCGCGCTCGGTCTCGTTGGCGTCGAGCTTGAAATCGCTGAACGAAGAACTGGTTCCGGCCGCCGCTCTGGCAGCTTTCGCGTCCGGCCTCTTCTCGCCGCCCTTCGCCACATCCGCGCCGGCTTCGGTATTGTTGATGAGCCACAGCAGATTGTTGGCGGAGTCGGCGTTGGCAATGCCCTCTTCCTGGGTGATGAAGCCATCCCGGATCATCTTGAACAGCGATTGCTCGAAAGTCTGCGACCCCTCGGTGAGGGCTTTCTCCATCGCTTCCTTCATTTCGTTGATCTCGCCTTTTTCGATCAGCTCCGCTATGTATCGGCTGTTCAGCATGACTTCCACCGCCGCCGAGCGCGTGCCCTTCACGTTCTTCACCAGGCGCTGCGATATCACGCACTTGAGTGTTGCCGAGAGGTCCTGCAGCAGCGCCGCCCGGCTCTCCAGCGGGTAAAAGCTGATGATCCGGTTCATCGCGTGGTAGCTGTTGTTGGCGTGCAGCGTGGCGAGGCACAGGTGTCCGGACTGGGCATACTGGATCGCCGAAGTCATGGTGTCCTTGTCGCGCACCTCGCCGATGAGGATGCAGTCCGGCGCCTGCCTCAGTGCGTTCTTCAGTCCCACCTTCATGTCCAGGGTGTCGGTTCCGACTTCGCGCTGGTTCACGATCGACTTCTTGTTCTGGAAGATGAACTCCACCGGGTCTTCGAGCGTGAAAATGTGTCCCGTCTTCTGCTCGTTGCGATAGTCGAGCATGGACGCGAGCGTCGTCGACTTCCCCGATCCGGTCGCGCCCACCATGAGGACGAGGCCGCGTTTTTCCAGGATGATGTCCTTGAGTATGGGCGGGAGCCCGAGCGAGTCGAGCGGCGGGATGGTGCTTGGGATATAGCGCACCACTACGGCCGGAGATCCCTTTTGCCGGAAAGCGCTGATGCGAAAGCTCCCCACGCCCTCGAGGGTGTACGCCGTATTCAGCTCGAGCGTGTCCTCGTACTCCTTCCGCTGCTTGTCGTCGATCACTTCGTGGAGCAGGGTGCGAACGGTGCTCGCGTCCATTATTTGCTGATTGACGGGCAGGGCCACGCCGTTGATCTTGATATTGATGGGCGAGCCGACCGAGAGAAATATGTCGGAAGCCTTCTTCTCGGCCATCAGCTGGAACAGTCGCTTCATCGCGGACATGGACACCCCCTTTGAAACGCGGCCGGCTGCTACTCGCCGCGCAACAGTTCGTTGATGCTGGTCTTGGCGCGGGTCTTCGCGTCGACCTGTTTCACGATCACCGCGCAGTATAGGCCGTATTTACCGTCCGCGGAGGGCAGGGTGCCGGGCACGACGACCGACCCGGCGGGAACCCGTCCCTGGATAATCCGCCCGCTCGCTCGGTCGAAAATCCGGGTGCTCGCTCCGATGAACACGCCCATCGAGATCACCGCGTTCTCCTCGACGATCACGCCTTCGACGATCTCCGAGCGTGCGCCGATGAAGCAATTGTCCTCGACAATGGTGGGATTCGCCTGCAGGGGCTCCAGCACTCCACCGATGCCCACTCCCCCCGACAGATGCACGTTCTTGCCGATCTGGGCGCACGAGCCTACCGTGGCCCAGGTATCGACCATGGTGCCCTCGTCCACATAGGCGCCGACGTTGACATAGGAAGGCATCAACACCACGTTCTTCGCGATGTAGGCGCCGCGACGTGCCACCGCGGGAGGCACTACGCGGAATCCGCCGCGCTCGAACTGCTCCCGGTCGTAACGTTCGAACTTCGTTGGCACTTTGTCATAGAACTGCAGCGTTCCCGCCTTTATCGGCCGATTTTCTTCAAGGCGGAAGGAGAGCAGCACCGCCATTTTTATCCATTGGTGCGTCTGCCAGGAGCCGCCGATTTTTTCGGCGACGCGTAGCCGGCCGCGGTCCAGTTCATCGAGCACCTGGGCGACCGCCTCGCCCACCTTTGCCGGTGCCGAGCCGGGGAAAAGCTTGGCGCGGTCTTCCCACGCCCGCTCAATGGTGTTCTGCAATTCCTGCATCGCCGTCCCGTTCAAAGATTTGTGGAGAATTCTACGACACGCCGCGCCGCCTCGAGGCATTCGTCGATTTCGGCGACCAGCGCCATGCGTACGTAGTTCGTGCCCGGATTGACCCCACTCGCCTCGCGTGCGAGAAAACTCCCGGGGAGCACGGTAACGTTTTGTTCGGTGTAAAGGCGCCGCGCGAAATCTGTATCGGCGATAGGCGTGCAGGCCCACAGATAGAAACCGGCGTCGGGAAGCCCGACTTCGAGTGCTCCTTGAATGAGCGGCGCCACACGAGCAAATTTCTCCACGTAATTCCTGCGGTTCTCACGCACATGGGCTTCGTCGCGCCAGGCGGCGATGCTGGCCTCCTGGACCGCCGGACTCATGGCCCCGCCGTGGTAGGTGCGGTAGAGCAGGAACGCCTTGAGGACGGCTTGGTCGCCGGCGACGAAGCCCGAGCGCATGCCTGGAACGTTCGAGCGCTTGGACAGGCTGGAGAACATCACCAATCGATCGAATCCGCGACCCAGCCGCGCGGCCGCCTGAAGGGCTCCCAGTGGCGGAACGGCTTCGTCGAAATAGATCTCGGAATAGCATTCGTCCGACGCGATGATGAATCCATGGCGGTCGGCAAGCGAGAAAATTTCCTTCCACTCGGGAAGCCCCAATACCTTCCCGGTCGGGTTGCCGGGCGAGCAGACGTAGAGCAACTGCGTCCGGCGCCAGACCTCTTCCGGAATCGCAGCATAGTCGGCGGCGAAACCGCGTTCGGCAGTCGTATTTACAAAGTGCGGGCGCGCACCGGCGAGCAGGGCCGCGCCCTCGTATATCTGGTAAAAGGGATTGGGGCAGACCACGACGGCGTCCTTGCGTTCCTGATCGACGACGGTCTGCGCGAAGGCGAACAGCGCCTCGCGCGAGCCGTTGACCGGCAGCACCTCGGTCTTCCAGTCGATGGCACGCAGGCCATAGCGTCGCACCAGCCACTCGGCGATCGCCTGGCGCAAGGCGTCGCTGCCCGCGGTGGGAGGGTAGGCGGCGAGCTTCGCCAGGCTCTCCGACAAGGCGCGCTTGATCAGTTCCGGGGTCGGATGTCGCGGCTCGCCGATGCCCAAGCTGATATGCGCAAGCTCCGGGTTGGGCTTCACGCCCTCGAACAGGCTGCGCAACCTCTCGAACGGGTAGGGCTGCAGGGACTGCAGTCGGGGATTCATAGTGCCTGCGCTCAGCGCGTGCTCCGCTGCTCATCGACAGCTGCAAGCTCCATGCCGGCCGGGGGTTTCCAGCCGTTCTTGCGGTTCTCGGCGACCACGGTGGTGAAAATTCCCCCCCGCACGTAAAACCGGGCGGTGAGCCGCAGGAAGCGCGGCGCGAGCAGGGCGACCAAGTCGTCGCAGATGCGGTTTGTCACGGCTTCGTGAAAGGCGCCCTTGTTACGATAGGACCAGATATAGACCTTGAGGCTTTTCAGTTCGACGCATTTCCGATCCGGAACGTAATCGAGAAAGAGGTCCGCGAAATCCGGCTGCCCGGTTTTCGGACACAGGCAGGTGAATTCCGGAATCTGCATCCGGATCAGGTAGTCGCGACGGGGACTCGGATTGGGAAAACTCTCAAGCGACCTGCTCGGTTTGGACGGCATTCAGGGTCCGGGTGCGGAGTTGAAGATGGTATTATATGTGCTCCGTTTCATAGACGATGAATCCGGCTGACGGCCGGTTTTATTTTATCCGGACCTGTAGCGCGCTCTGCTAGCCGTGCGGCTCACTCAAATCAGACTTGCCGGCTTCAAGTCCTTCGTCGATCCGACCGCGGTCAACGTTCCGGGGCAGTTGGTCGGTGTGGTGGGGCCGAACGGGTGCGGCAAGTCGAATATCATCGACGCGGTTCGCTGGGTTCTCGGGGAGTCGCGCGCCGCCGCTTTGCGGGGCGACTCCATGCAGGACGTAATTTTCAACGGCTCGTCTCTGCGCAACCCCGTCGCGCGGGCGAGCGTCGAGCTCTCATTCGACAATAGCCTTGGGAGGGCGGCCGGGCAGTGGTCGGCATACGCCGAGATCTCGGTGAAGCGCGTGCTGCAGCGGGACGGCGAATCCTCGTACTTCATCAACAACACGCACGTTCGCCGCCGCGACGTGCAGGACATCTTTCTCGGAACGGGCTTGGGGCCCCGCGCTTACGCCATCATCGAACAGGGAATGATATCGCGCATCATCGAAGCGAAACCCGAGGAGCTGCGCGTGTTTCTCGAGGAGGCTGCCGGGGTGTCGAAGTACAAGGAGCGGAGGCGTGAAACCGAGCATCGGCTCGCCGATACGCGAGAGAACCTCGCACGCGTCGCCGACATACGCCAGGAGCTCGGGTCGCAGGTCGAACATCTCGAGAAGCAGGCCGAAGTGGCGCGGCGGTACAACGCGCTCTCCGCAGAGCGCACGCAAAAGCAGAATTTGCTGTGGCTGCTGCGGCGTAACGACGCCGATGCCGAGGTGCAGCGCCACGCGCGCGAGATCGAGCGCAGTGTGACCGGCCTCGAGGCTGAAACTGCGAGGCTGCGCGAAATCGAGCGTGAGCTCGAGCAGGCCCGCGCGGAGCACTACGCCTCGGGGGACGCGCTCAGCTCGGCCCAAGGCGAGCTCTATGGTGCCAACGCGGACGTTTCCCGCCTCGAAACCGAAATACGCTTCGTGGCCGATACCCGCCAGCGCCTCGAGAGCCAGCTCGGGCAGATGCAGGCTCAACGCGATGCCGGCCGGCAAAGCGAGACTGAGCAGCGCGAGGCGCGCCGGACCTGGGAAGTGCGTCTCGCGGAGTCGCGGGAGTGCCTGGAACGGGCCAGGCGCAAACTTGCCGATGAGCAGGCGAAATTGCCGCAGGCGGAGCAGGCGGCACGCTTGTCGCAGGGACGGATCGCGACTGAACGCGAGCGCATCGCCCAGGCCGAGCAGGCGTTTCAACTGGAACAGGCGCATCTCGCGCACGCGGGCAAGACACTGCAGGGGTTGGAGCAACGCGAGGAAAGATTGCTCGCCGAGCGTGCCGAACTCGTCGCGCCGGATACGCAGTCGATGCTGCGCCTGGAGCAGGAGCTGTCGCAAAGCGGCGCGGAGCTTTCGCGCCAGGAGACTTTGCTCGGGCAGCTCGAAGCCGCCCGGGAAGTCTTGGATGGGCAGCGCCGCGCGTGCGTCGACAGCTTGCAGGCCCTTGAGCGCGAGCTCTCGGCGCTCGAGGGTCGACTGCTTGCACTTCAGAGAATTCAGAACCAAGTCGAGGAAAACAGCAAGATTCAGGATTGGATCAGTCGACATCAGCTCGCATCGAAACCGAGGTTGTGGCAGAAAATCCGCGTGGAAGCCGGCTGGGAGACTGCTGTGGAATCAGCTCTGCGAGATCGCTTGCATGCGATGGAGATGTCCGACCCCGAGTTGTTGCAGCGCTTGCTCGACGATCC
>DATDGA010000235.1:0-1707 GCA_036522335.1 Burkholderiales bacterium | reverse complement strand
AGTTATACGGTGCCGGTAACGTGCTGTTCCGGAAAACGGCCCAAGAGGCAGCTGACGCTCACGTGGTGTGGTTGCGCGAGGACGCTGTTGGGAGCGTCGTGACGGTGGGGTCCATTGGGCCCGTGGTACTTCAGGGCATCTCTGGAGTTCGGCTTGTAGCGACCTATAGAGATAGAAAGACCGGCATCGAGATGACCAGCGACACGATCGTGATGCTTCGTTCGCGTGAAAGCGGCGATCGTCTCGGAAACGTCCCGGACTACGAGTACTCGTTTGGGGTTGTGACAGCCACCAACGATGATTCGGCAGCTCGACGTGAGAGTGTCAGGAATTTCGTGTGTGGGGCATAGCATGAGGAGTGTCTATGCGCCGCACACGGAAAGCCTTGATGCCTGACGCGCCCCTGGCGCCCGTTCCGTCCGAGATCCTCGACCAGTTCGTTCGGCAGGGCCCGATCTCCCACGAGGAGCTCGACGCCGCGGTCCGCCGATTCAAGAAAGCCATTATCGAACGGGCGTTGGGCGGCGAGCTGACGCACCACCTGGGCTATCCGGCCGGCGGGATCAAGCCCGACGATCACTCGAATCATCGCAATGGGACGGGCGGCAAAACGGTCCTGACCGACGACGGGCCGTTGGCGATCGACGTGCCGCGGGATCGCGAGGGCACGTTCGAGCCGCGGCTGATCGCCAAGCACGAGCGGCGGTTCACGGGTTTCGACGACAAAGTGCTGGCGCTCTACGCGCGCGGCATGACCGTGCGCGAAATCCAAGGCTTTCTCGCCGACATGTATGGTGTGGAGGTGTCGCCCGATTTGATCAGCACGGTGACCGACGGCGTCGTCGCAGAAGTGACCGCCTGGCAAAGCCGTCCGCTCGAGCCGATGTATCCCGTGGTCTTCTTCGATGCGCTGCGGGTCAAGATTCGCGACGAAGCCACGGTCCGCAGCAAAGCGATCTATCTGGCGCTGGCCGTGTTGCCGGATGGCCGCCGCGACGTCCTCGGCCTCTGGATCGAGCAGACCGAAGGGGCGAAGTTCTGGATGAAGGTCTTCAGCGATCTCAAAACGCGCGGCTGCCACGACATCCTGATCGCGGTGACCGATGGACTCAAGGGGATGGCGGAGGCGCTCGCGGCGGTGTTCCCCGCCACGACCCTACAAACGTGCATCGTGCATCTGATCCGCGCCAGCCTCGACTTCGCGAATTGGAAAGAGCGGAAGCCGATGGCGAAGGCCCTCCGGCCGATCTACACCGCGGTGAGCGCCGAGGCCGCCAGTGCCGCCTTGGACGACTTCGCGCGCGGGCCGTGGGGCACGAAGTTCCCCACGGTGGTGGCGTCCTGGCGCCGCGCGTGGACGTATGTCATTCCGTTTTTCGCCTTCCCGCCGGACGTCCGCCGCGTGCTCTACACGACCAATGCGCTCGAGAGCGTCCACGCGCAGCTGCGGAAGATCATCAAGACGCGTGGCCATTTCCCGACCGACGAAGCGGCGACGAAGCTGATCTGGCTGGCGCTCCGCAACATCACCGCCAAATGGGAACGGGGGGCCATCTACTGGAAGGCCGCGATGAGTCAGTTCGCGATTCTGTACGAAGGTCGCTTCACCACGCCGTCCATGTCATGATGAACCGCCTTACACACGGAATTCCTGACACTCCCAGTTCGGTTACTTTCTTGCCTTCCTCGATTTCGTTCCTCGCATCT
>DATDGA010000234.1:0-2018 GCA_036522335.1 Burkholderiales bacterium | reverse complement strand
GAGGAGGCCGAGCCGCTCCTCGAACGTGAGCGAAGCAACAGCGGGCTGCGCTCGTTGCTCCTCGAACGCTTTGGCCATGCCGACGAGACCGAGGGCGATCAGCCGGTCGTGTGTGGGATGTGGAAGCATGTGTCATTCCTCTGTTTTCTTACCCGCAGCTTTTCTTTGCGCGCCGCCGTTTGCGGGCCTCCCGGGGGCACGCGATCATCCGGGAGTTGCTCAGTTGTAGTAGCCACGCCCGCGGATGTTGGCGTGCCGGATCGGGGATGCGTCCGGCGTGTTCGGTTTGGCGAAGGCGCGATCGAGCCCGTTCTGCAGGATCGACTTGATCGAGCCGTAGGTGGTGGCGCGGATATCGTTGCCGCGCCTGGCCGCGGCCTCGATGCGCTCCGCTCCATAGCTCTTCACGAGGCTGAGGATGCCAAGGCACGAGCGGAAGCCCTGCTCGGGATGCGGCTTTGCCTTCATGATCGCCTCGAACAGCGCGATCGTGGCGGGGCCGATCTTCTCGGCCTCGCGCAACATGCGTGCCGGCGACCATTCCGCGTAACGCCGATGGCTCGACGGCATGTGCTGCGGGATCGTCGTGTGCTTGTGCACGACGCGCGAGCGCATGTGGCTCGCAATCCGCTGTCCCTTGTGGAAGACCTCGATGGTGCAATCCGTGAAGCGCGCTTCCACGGTCTCGCGCAACAGCCCGAACGGCACCGAGTAGTAATGGTCATCGACCTCGACATGATAGTCGGGCGCAACGGTGCAGCGCTTCCACTCGGCATATTGGTAGCGCTCGCTCGGAAGCCCTTTCAGCGCCGGCCGGTCGAGACTGGCGAAGAGATCGTTGCGGCTCTGCTTCAGATGCTTCATCACCTTCGCGTTGATCTTCGTAACGCAGTCGCGAACGGCGTCGTTCAACTCGACCAAGGAGAAGAAGCGCCTGTTGCGCAGCTTGCCGAGCACGAAGCGAGAGACGATGCCGACGGCGGCCTCGACCTTGGCCTTGTCGCGTGGGCGTCGAATGCGCGCCGGCAGCACGACGAAGCCGTAGTGATCCGCGAGATCCTGATACGTCCTGTTGACGCCCGGCTCGTAGCGCGACGGCTTCGTGATGCCGGCTTTGAGATTGTCCGGCACCGCAGCCTTTGGCACACCGCCGAAGAAGTCGAGCGCGTTGACGTGCGCACCAATCCAGTCCGGCAGCGTCTCGCTCCAGCGTGCCTCGGCGTAGGTGTAGCTCGACGCGCCGAGTACCGCGATGAAGAGGTGGGCCTCGTGCACCTCGCCCGTCATCGCATCGATGATCGGCACCGTGTCACCAGCCCAGTCGACGAACAGCTTATCGCCTGCCACGTGGGTCTGTCGCATCGTCGGCGAGAGCCGCCTTCTCCATTCGCCGTAAAGCTCACAGAAGCGGGAATATCCGTGGCCGTCGATATACGCGGCGCGATGCTCCTCCCACAGGATCATCAGCGTCACGCCGCGCCGCTTGAGTTCTTCGTGCACCTTCGTCCAGTCGGGCAGCGGCTTCGTGGAGCCCTCGTGGAATCCGGCCGGCGTGAACAGCCGCCGCTCCAGCTCGGCGTCGGTGATCTCTGGAGGGATCGGCCAGGTGATCCCGATCACCCTGGCACGACTCACGTACTCGGAAACCGCCGTCTTGCCGACGCCTGTTGCCTCGCGCACCTGACGGACGCTGAGCCCCAGCTCATGCGTCAGCCGCAGCACCTCGCGGATTTTCCTCATCGACATTCTCATCCTCGCCATCGGTCGCCCCTGTTGTTCCTCACAGGGACTGCCGATCTACTGATTCGGATGTCGACGGGAGTGCTGTCTAAACGCTCATCAGAAACTGTCCGCAATCACCGGATTGCTGTCCGCAATGCGCCGGAATGACTGTCCGCGATGGGCCGGAATCTGCACGCAAGGAGGCGGCGGAGGGCACCACCACGCGCACCGGCGCCTCAGCCGATGTATTGGGGAGCGCCGCCTTTCCTGGGGCAGGAGCCGCCGCCGCGCTCGCC
>DATDGA010000233.1:0-10660 GCA_036522335.1 Burkholderiales bacterium | reverse complement strand
GATCTCGCGCAAGTCCGACAACCCCTCGATCACCCGGGACGTCTCGGGCGAGGGCGTCCAGCAGGCGCTTCTCAAGTTGATCGAAGGCACGATCGCCTCGGTGCCTCCGCAAGGAGGGCGCAAGCACCCCAACCAGGATTTCGTTCAGGTGGACACCACGAACATCCTGTTCATTTGCGGCGGGGCGTTCGACGGCCTGGAAAAGATCATCCGCAGTCGCTCGGAGAAGAGCGGCATCGGATTCGGGGCAGACGTCCGAAGCCTCAAGAACGGCAAGGACATCAGCGAGATCCTGCGTACGGTCGAGCCGGAAGATCTCATCAAGTACGGACTCATTCCGGAGTTCGTCGGACGTCTGCCGGTGGTAGCGACTCTCGAGGAACTCGACGAGCCGGCCCTGATTCAAATTCTCACGGAACCGAAGAACGCCCTCATCAAGCAGTACCAGAAGCTTTTCGGCATGGAGGGCGTGGACTTGGAGGTGCGGCCTCAAGCCTTAGAGGCGATCGCCGAGAAGGCTCTGGCGCGAAAGACGGGAGCGCGGGGTCTGCGGTCGATCTTGGAACAAGTGCTGCTGGATCTCATGTTCGATCTTCCGACGATGGAGAACGTGAGCAAAGTGGTGGTGGACGAGAACACCATCATCGGCGAGGGCAAGCCGCTTCTCATATACACCGAGCCGCCGAAGGTGGCGGGCACCGCTTGAGCGCCGGCCGCTGTCCCCGGGCGGGGCGCGGCTTGAACGCAGGTACGTCGCCCCAATGTAAGTTTTGATCCTTCCTTCCGGGAACGCCATGGCCAACGAGATCGCATCCGCCGCACCCAACCAGTATCCGCTGCTGCCGCTGCGGGACGTGGTCGTGTTCCCGCACATGGTCATTCCGCTTTTCGTCGGGCGACCGAAATCGATCAAGGCGATGGAAATCGCGATGGAGGCCGGCAAGAGCATTCTCCTCGTCGCGCAAAAATCCGCCGCCAAGGACGAGCCGACGGCCGAAGACCTGTACAAGATCGGGTGCATTTCCGACATCCTGCAGATGCTGAAGCTGCCCGACGGCACGGTGAAGGTGCTGGTCGAAGGAAACCAGCGCGCGCGTATCAACAGCATCGACGATATGCGCAGTCACTACGTGGCCGACGCCGTGGGTGTCCCGGTCGATGCGGGAGAAGTTACCGAGGTCGAAGCGATGCGCCGGGCGCTGATCGCCCAGTTCGATCAATACGTGAAGCTGAACAAGAAGATCCCGCCCGAGATATTGACCTCGCTTGCCGGAATCGAAGAGGCGGGGCGGCTCGCGGACACGATCGCCGCGCACCTGCCGCTCAAGCTGGAGCAGAAGCAGCAGGTTCTGGAAATGTTCGAGGTCAAGGCGCGACTGGAGCATCTGCTGTCGCAGCTGGAAACGGAGATCGACATCCTCCAGGTCGAGAAGCGCATCCGCGGCCGCGTCAAGCGGCAGATGGAGAAGAGCCAGCGCGAGTACTACC
The DNA here is from genome assembly GCA_036522335.1 of Burkholderiales bacterium. Classification (GTDB taxonomy): domain Bacteria; phylum Pseudomonadota; class Gammaproteobacteria; order Burkholderiales; family SG8-39; genus VBDM01. Next base: position 9,172 of record DATDGA010000233.1, on the reverse strand, counting down.
TGAACGAGCAGGTCAAAGCGATCCAGAAAGAGCTCGGCGAGGGCGAGGACGGTGCCGATCTCGAAGAGATAGAAAAGCGCATCAAGGCTGCACGCATGCCGAAGGAAGCGCGCAAGAAGGCCGAGGCCGAACTCAAGAAGCTGCGCCTCATGTCGCCCATGTCGGCCGAGGCGACGGTGGTGCGCAACTACATCGAGACGCTCGTCAACCTGCCCTGGAAGAAGCGCAGCAAGATCTCGCGCGACATCGGGGCGGCGGAGAAGATTCTGGACACCGACCACTACGGTCTGGAGAAGGTCAAGGAGCGCATCGTCGAATATCTCGCGGTGCAGAGTCGCGTGGACAAGGTGAAGGCGCCGATCCTGTGTCTGGTCGGGGCGCCCGGGGTGGGAAAGACTTCGCTCGGGCAGTCGGTTGCCCGAGCGACCAACCGGAAATTCGTGCGCATGTCGCTGGGCGGCGTGCGCGACGAGGCCGAGATCCGCGGCCACCGGCGCACCTATATCGGCTCCATGCCCGGGAAAATCCTGCAGAACATGAGCCGGGTCGGCGTTCGCAATCCCCTGTTCCTGCTCGACGAAGTCGACAAGATGGGGATGGACTTCCGCGGCGACCCGTCCTCGGCGCTGCTGGAAGTGCTCGATCCGGAACAAAACCACACCTTCACGGACCACTATGTCGAAGTGGAGTACGACCTCTCGGAGGTGATGTTCGTTGCAACGGCGAATACGCTGAACATCCCGCCGGCGCTGCTCGATCGGATGGAAGTGATCCGCATCTCCGGATACACCGAGGACGAGAAGGTCAACATCGCCTCCCGCTACCTTTTGCCCAAGCAACTCAAGAACAACGGGCTGAAGAAGGAGGAGGTATCGGTGCCCGAAGCTGCTCTGCGCGACATCATCCGTTACTTCACGCGTGAGGCGGGTGTGCGGAGCCTTGAGCGCGAAATCTCCAAGATCTGCCGCAAGGTGGTGAAGCTGCTGGTGACCAAGGAGAAGGAGAAGCGGATTCTCGTCACCCCGAAGAACCTGGACAAGTTCCTCGGCGTGCGCCGCTTCACCTACGGCATCGCGGAGAAGAAGAACCAGGTCGGGCAGGTGACGGGGCTTGCGTGGACCGAAGTGGGGGGCGAGCTCCTCACGATCGAAGCCGTCACGATGCCGGGTAAGGGCAAGACCATCACCACGGGAAAACTCGGCGAGGTGATGCAAGAGTCGATCCAGGCCGCGCTCTCCGTGGTGCGCAACCGTTCGTCGAAGCTCGGGGTCGCGGAGGATTTCTATCAAAAGAACGACATTCACGTGCACCTCCCCGAAGGCGCGACTCCCAAGGACGGGCCGAGCGCGGGAATCGGCATCTGCACCGCAATGGTGTCGGTCCTGACCGGAATTCCGGTCCGCGCAGATCTCGCCATGACCGGCGAGATCACCTTGCGCGGCGAAGTACTGGTGATTGGCGGCCTGAAAGAGAAATTGCTCGCCGCGCACCGCGGCGGCATCAAGACCGTCCTGATCCCCGACGAGAACGTCAAGGATCTCGCGGAAATCCCGGACAACATCAAGAATCGACTGGAGATTCTTCCGGTGAAGTGGATGGACCAGGTGCTCGCGCTTGCTCTGGAGCGCCAGCCGGAACCACGTAAGCCCGCGCCCGAGACGCCGCCGATTCCGTCGGCTGCCGACGACAAAACTTCGTCGACGGTGGTCACTCACTAGATTGGTGCGGCGCGGAGCGGAGTGCTCCGCGTCCGCAACAATCTGAATCTTTTCCTGCGGTCGGCGCGTTCGTGCCGGCGGACGAACGCCGGCGCGCCTCCCATAGTCGCTAATTTTTTTGAAGGTGACGACCGAGCGCTTGACACGGTGCTTTTGCAATTGCTATAAATCGCAAACGGGTTCGCGATGTCGCGCCCGCTCTCAAGATTCGATTTCAGCCGCGGAATAAGCAAAACCCAGTTTTTTGTCAGTACCGCAGCTTTGCGGCTCGCGGTAACGGGGGACTGGCTTTTCCTGAGTCCACGGTCATCACCCGACTGGGGGGGGGATGTGTCCGTGGAGTATGAAATCCGTCATCATCTCCAAGGGGGCCCAATGAACAAGCTGGAAATCATCGATCACATCTCCAAGTCGGCCGACATCTCCAAGGCCGCCGCGGGACGTTCTCTCGACGCCGCCGTCACCGCAATCAAGACGGCGATGAAGAAAGGCAGCATGGTCACCTTGGTAGGGTTCGGAACTTTCTACGTGGGGAAGCGCGCCGCGCGGACGGGGCGGAATCCGCAAACCGGAGTGGAGATCAAGATCAAAGCGGCGCGGGTCCCCAAATTCCGTCCTGGAAAAGCACTGAAGGATGCAGTAAACTAGCAGCCCTTCCGAAACCGGCCCGGCATGCAGCGGCCCGCGCCGGTTTCCTGTGAAGGGGTGCTTAGCTCAGCTGGTAGAGCGTCGCCCTTACAAGGCGAATGTCGGCGGTTCGATCCCGTCAGCACCCACCAAGTGGTCGTAAACCGGACGCTGTTAGCGCCGGTTTACTTCGGCCAGTTGGAACGGACGCATGGCGCCGTTCAACTGGCCTGGCGGTACGACGACGGAGTGGTCGTTCAGTTGGTTAGAATACCGGCCTGTCACGCCGGGGGTCGCGGGTTCGAGTCCCGTCCACTCCGCCAAATTCGATGATCCAGGAGAGCGAGCGGCTTTCCTGAACTCGCACGAGTCTTTTGAGAACTGCCGGTCATTTTCAATGTTCAATCTAGTCCACAACAACAAGCGCCTGATGCAGGTCCTTCTGGCGCTGATCGCTCTGCCGTTCGCCTTCTGGGGCGTCGAATCCTACCAGCGGGTAACGAGCCGTGCCGGTGAAGTCGCGGAAGTCGGCGGCCAGAAAATCACCGAGCAGGAGTTTGCCGAAGCGATGCGCCAGCAGCAGGAACGCCTGCGCGGGATGCTGGGGCGGAATTTCGATCCGGCGCTGTTCGATTCGCCTGCGAGGCGCATGGAGCTGCTCGAGGGCATGATCTCGCAGCGCCTCTTGATGCAGCATGCGGCCCGCAATTACCTCGCCGTCTCCAACGAGACGCTCGCCGAGACGACGATGGCGATTCCCGCCTTTCAAGTGGACGGGAAATTCTCCAGGGAACGCTACGACGCCGTGCTCCGGAACGAGAGAATGAGCTCGGAGGCGTTCGATGCGGCCCTGCGGCGCGATCTTCTGGTACAGCAGATCAGCGGTGCGCTGGCGGATTCCGGCCTCGCATCGAAGGTGTCCGCACGCCGATTTGCGCAGCTGCGGGCACAGCAACGAGAGATTGCCGAGCAAGAGATCCGGGTGAATGTGCGGAACGCAAACGTCAAGATCGCTCCGGATGCCGTTCGGGCGTTTTACGACAGCAACCCCTCGCGTTTCCAGGTACCCGAAGAGATCGAAGTCGACTACCTGGCGCTGACCGCCGATGCCCTGCTTGCCTCCGAGCAGATCAGCGCGGAGGACATCAAGGCATATTACGATTCGAATACCTCCCGGTACGGCGAGCCCGAGCAGCGACGGGCGAGCCACATCCTGATCTCGTTCAAGAGCGGCGCGAGCGACGAGGACAAAGCCAAGGCCCGCGAGCGGGCAGCGCAGATTCTGACGCAAGTGCGCAATTCTCCCGGCAGCTTCGCGGAGCTGGCGAAGAAGAATTCGGACGATCCCGGATCCGCCTCCAAGGGCGGTGACCTCGGGTTCTTCTCCCGCGGAATGATGGTGCGCCCCTTCGAAGAGGCCGCGTTCCGCCTCAAACCGAACGCGATTAGCGATCTGGTGGAGTCGGACTTCGGTTTCCACATCATCAGGATTGCAGGCGTCAAGGCGGGGAAAATGAAGAGCCTCGAGGAAGCCCGCCCGGAAATCGAGCGCGATCTGAAGAAACAACGGGCCGGCCGTCGCTTCGCCGAGGCCGCCGAGACGTTCAGCAACCTCGTCTACGAACAATCCGAATCGCTGAAGCCGGCCGCCGAACGGTTCAAACTGGCCATCCAGCGCGCTCGGGGGATCACGCGACAAGCGGCGTCTGTTCCGATGCTGAACAATCCCAGGCTGCTAGCGGCCCTGTTCGCCGACGAATCAATCAAGAATCGGCGCAACACCGAGGCAATCGAAACGGCCGCGGGTACGCTGGTTTCGGCGCGTGTGGTGAATCACAAGCCCGCCAGCCAGCGCCCATTCGACGAAGTGAAAGGCGAGATCGCGAGAGGGCTCGCGCAGCAGGAGGCCTTGGCGATCGCGAGAAAGCAGGGCGTAGAACGCCTGGAGGCCCTGAAGAAGGGCGATGTTCCTGTCGCAACTTTCGGTGCAAGCCGGCTGGTCAGCCGCGAAGATCCCGGGAATCTGAGCCCCGACGCCCTGTCGCGGATTTTTCGTGCAGACGCGTCCAAGCTGCCGGCGTACGCCGGAGTGGAATCGAAGAACGGCTACGTGATCTATCGGGTCAGTCGCGTGGTCGATATCCAGCCGGACGAGACGCGGCAGCGCAGCGTTCAGAGCGAGCTGGGGCGGGCGGGTGGGGCGCAGGAGTTCAAGTCGTTCCTGGAAGGTCTGCGCGCCGATGGCAGCGTCGAGGTCAACACGGCGGCGCTGGAGAAGAAGAACAATTAAAACCGGACGACTGACGCCGCCGGTTTAATTTCGCCGGTTGGAGCGGACGCAGAGCGCCGCTCAACCGGCGACGCAGGCCGCTGGACCCGAACAGCTATTCCGCCGTTCCGCCTGCCGGTACCCCTCCGACCACGGTATTGAATCCGGCGTCCGCGTAGATGATCTCCCCGGTCACGGCCGCGGCGAGGTCGGACAGGAGAAACGCAACCACGTTGCCGACTTCTTCGGTCGTGACGTTGCGCTTCAGGGGTGCATTCTCCTCGACGTATTTGAGGATCTTGCCGAATCCTGAAATTCCGCTCGCCGCAAGCGTCTTGATGGGCCCCGCGGAAACGGCGTTGACGCGGATTCCTTTCGGTCCGAGGTTGGCGGCGAGATAGCGCACGTTCGCCTCCAGGCTCGCCTTGGCGAGCCCCATGGTGTTGTAGCCGGGCACCACGCGCTCGGCGCCGAGGTAGGTCAGGGTCACGAGCGCCGCGTTTCTTCCGGCCTGCGATCCCTGCATCAGCGGTAGCGCGGCCTTCGCAAGCGCGGCGAAGCTGTAGCTGCTGATGTCATGGGCGATGCGAAACGCCTCCCGCGACATGCCGTCGAGAAAATCGCCCGCGATGGCTTCGCGCGGGGCGAACGCAATCGCGTGGACCAGCCCATCGAGCCTGTCCCAGTGTTTTCCGAGGTCGGAAAACAACGCGGCGATTTCGGCGTCGCTCGCGACGTCGCAAGGCAATACGAGGCTGCTGCCGAATTCGCCTGCCATCTCGGTGACGCGGCCCTTGAAGCGCTCGTTCTGGTAAGTAAAAGCGAGCTCCGCGCCCTCGCGCCTCGCGGCTTTGGCGACGCCGTAGGCAATCGATCGGTTGGAGAGCAGGCCGGTGACGAGGACGCGCTTGCCGGCGAGAAAACCCATGAAGAATTCCCCTGAAATGTGGGGCGAATTATAGCCGATGCCTCCTGGCCGTCCGAATGACGCATATCGAGGGTTCGGATACACTTGCGCGGCATGCGCGGCGCCCTTCTTCCCGTGATCCTGCTCGCTTGCAGTCTCGCCGCTTGCGGGCAGGTATGGAACGATCCCTATCCCGCGCAGGATCGCGGCAGGAACGTTCTCTACACGTTCTTCCTCGAGCGGCCGAAGCACCTCGACCCGGCGCAATCCTACACGTCCGACGAATACGACATCATCCAGCAGATCTACGAGCCGCCGCTGCAGTATCACTATCTGAAGCGACCGTACGAACTGATTCCGGCGGCTGCGGCCGAGGTCCCAAAACCCAGGTTCTTCGACGAGCGGGGCGGTCAGCTTCCGGCCGACGCGGAGGCCGATCGCGTCGCCTATAGCGAATACGATATCCGCATCCGGCAGGGCGTCTTGTATCAGCCCCATCCCGCATTCGCCAAGGACGGCAAGGTCGAGCCGCTGTACCTATCGCTACCAGAGAGCGAGATCCGCTCGAAATACACGCTGTCCGATTTTCCCAAGACCGGCACGCGCGAACTCACCGCGGATGACTACGTTTACGAGATCAAGCGGCTCGCGCACCCGCGATTGGTGTCGCCCATCTACGGCCACATGGCCGATTACATCGTCGGGCTGAGGGAGCTGGGCGAGCGCCTCAAGCGCGACAACGACGCGATGCTCGCCGAACACCAGAAACGTTATGGCGCGTCGGATCGCAGCTACCCCTGGCTCGATCTGCGAACCTACGACCTCTCTGGCGTCAAGGCGGTGGATCGTTATACCTACCGCGTGCGGATCAAGGGCAAGTATCCGCAGTTCGTCTATTGGCTCGCCATGCCGTTCTTCGCGCCGATCCCGTGGGAGGCGGACCGCTTCTACTCGCAGCGCGGCATGAACGAGGGCCGCAACCTCACGCTCGACTGGTACCCGGTGGGCACCGGCGCCTATATGCTCGAGGAGAACGATCCCAACTCGCGCATGGTGCTCCAGGCCAATCCGAATTTCCACGGCGAGCTCTATCCGTTGGAAGGGGAGCCGAGCGACGCCAAAGACGGACTGCTCACCGCCGCGGGCAGGCGCGTTCCCTTCGCCGAACGCATCGTGTTCACGCGGGAAAAGGAAAGCGTCCCCTTGTGGAATAAATTCCTGCAGGGATACTACGACAGCGCGGGCATCAGCTCGGACAACTTCGACCAGGCCGTGCGTATCAACGTGGGAGGTGATGCGGCGCTGACGCCCGAGATGGAAAAGCGCGGGATCCGCCTGCGCACCTCGGTTGCCACGAGCACCTTCTACCTGGCGTTCAATTTCAACGATGCGGTCGTCGGCGGCAAGGGCGACGACAGGATGCGCGAGCGCGCGAAGAAGCTGAGGCAGGCGTTGTCGATCGTGATCGATTGGGAAGAGTTCATATCGATCTTCGCCAACGGCCGCGGCGTCCCCGCCATGGGGCCGTTGCCCCCTGGCATCTTCGGCTATCGGGAGGATGCCCAAGGCTACAACCCGGTGGTCTACGACTGGGTGGACGGCAAGCCCAAACGCAAGCCCATCGAGGCCGCGCGCAGGCTTCTTGCCGAAGCAGGATATCCCGACGGCCGGGACGCGAAGACCGGACAGCCGCTCGTTCTCTATCTCGATACGACGGAGCGCGGGCCGGACGATGCCGCCCGCCTCAACTGGTACCGCAGGCAGTTCGCCAAGATCGACGTGCAACTCGAGATCCGCTCCACCGACTGGAATCGCTTCCAGGAAAAAATACGCTCGGGCAACACCCAGATGTTCTTCCTCGGATGGAACGCCGACTATCCCGATCCGGAAAATTTCATGTTCCTGCTCTACGGTCCAAACGGATCGCAGGATGGGGAGAACAAGGCGCGCTACGCGAGCCCGGTCTTCGACCGGCTGTTCGAACAGATGAAGAACATGGAAAACGGTCCGCGCCGCCAGGCGATCGTCGACCAGATGGTGAGAACCGCGCGGGAGGACGCGCCCTGGATATGGGGCTTCCATCCCAAGGACTACGCGCTCTCGCACGCCTGGGTGAGTGTCGGCAAGCCCAACAAGATGGCGCGAAACACCCTGAAATACGTCAGGGTCGACCCTATGCTCCGCGAGCGCAAGCGCGAGGACTGGAACCGGCCGGCGCTATGGCCGCTCGCCGCGACCCTCGCGGTGCTGATTCTGGGCAGCGCGCCCGCTTACATGAGCTATCGCCGGCGCGAGCGCATGGCGGCGAAACCCGTCGGGGCCGCGGCGTGATCGCGTACATCGTCCGCCGCGCGCTCTATGCCATCCCGATCCTCATCGGGGTGAACCTCATTACGTTCCTCTTGTTCTTCGTCGTCAACACGCCCGACGATATGGCGAGGATACAGCTCGGCGTCAGGCGCGTCACGACCGAGGCCATCGACAAGTGGAAGGCCGAGCATGGCTACGACAAGCCGATGCTCTACAACGGACACGCTGAAGGTCCGGACCAATTTACGAACACGATTTTCTACGAGAAATCGGTGCGCCTGTTTGCCTTCGATTTCGGCAATGCCGACGACGGCCGTTCCATTCGTCACGAAATATCGACGCGCATGTGGCCGAGCCTGGCGCTGCAGCTACCGGTGTTCCTCGTCGGCCTCGCCGTGTACGTGACGTTCGCGCTGCTCATGGCATTTTTCCGCGCCACGTACCTCGATTTCTGGGGCGTGGTGCTATGCGTGGCGATGATGTCGATCTCGAGTCTGTTCTACATCATCGGCGGGCAATACGTCTTTTCCAAGGTATGGAATCTGGTACCTATTTCAGGCTACTCGACCGGGTTGGACGCGTTCAAGTTCCTGGTGCTACCCGTGGTCATCGGCGCAGTGAGCGGCATCGGCTCCGGCGCCCGCTGGTACCGGACTATCTTTCTCGAAGAGATGGGCAAGGACTATGTGCGCACCGCGCGGGCGAAGGGTCTCGCGGAGACGATGGTGATGCTCAGGCACGTCCTGAAGAACGGCATGATTCCCATCCTCACAGGCGTGGTCGTGGTGATCCCAAGCCTGTTCATGGGCGCCTTGATCATGGAGTCTTTCTTCGGCATCCCGGGTCTGGGCAGCTACACCATCGATGCGATCCAGAATCAGGACTTCTCCATCGTGCGCTCGATGGTATTTCTCGGATCTGTCCTGTACATCGTAGGACTGCTGCTCACCGACATCTCTTACACGATGGTCGATCCGCGGGTTCGGTTCGAATGAAGGGCTCCCCATGCCGGTAATTCTCTGGACCGACGCACTCGTGTATCTGCTTGTTGCGGTGATCGCCGCCTATTTCGTCTACGTCCGCCGCCAGCCTCACCTGCTCATACCCTGGCGGCGCGTTACCCAGAGCGCCTACGGAATGTCCGCGCTGGTGGTGCTCGTGGCGTTCATCGTCGTCGGGCTCCTGGATTCGCTGCATTTCAGGCTTGCGCTCGAGCGCAAGGCGGGGCAAGGCGCGGCCTATTCGACCGAGGTGCTCTCGGTCTTCGACGTCCTCGCGGGCCCGCTTCGCGCCCGCCGGGAGCGTACTTATTCGGCGCCGTTTGCAACACGTGCATTTGCG
>DATDGA010000232.1:0-3369 GCA_036522335.1 Burkholderiales bacterium | reverse complement strand
GCCCACTGGTCCGACCAGTTGACTCCCGGGACCGATTCCGGGGCTGCGCCGCCTTCCGAGGGGAACACCACGGCGCGCCGGAACGAGCCGACGACGCGATGCATGAGGCCGCGCGAGCGCAGGTTCGCCACGAAGCCGACGAAGTTGCCCTTCGACGGGTAGAAAAGACTGAAGGGGAACGGATAGCGCTGGCTGTCGAAATTCTCGCTGTACCAGCCGATCGTCTCGAGCGAGAGCATCGCCGCGACTTCCTTGCCCTCGCTCGCCAGGCCCTTGGCGTGTACGTAGCTGCCCATCTTGTCGGTGCCGAACCAGGGCAACTCCTCGTTGACGTAGAACACCAGGCGCACTTCCAGTCCCTGCGCCGGCTGGACGGCCTTCAGAAACCGCGCGAGTTCGATCAGCGCCGCCACGCCGGAGCCGTTGTCGTTCGCACCGACCGCTTCCAGCGCCGAGTCGTAGTGAGCCCCGATCACGAGCAGCCGCGTGCCCGAACCCAGGCTCACTTCCAGATTGCGCACCTTCACTCCCTCGGTCTCGAATTCCTGGCGCGAAACCGCGTAGCCGAGACCGGACAGCGTTGCCTCGATGTAGCGCGCCGAGCGCTCGAGCGCTTCGGGATGGGCGACGTTGTGTTCTTCGCTCGCCACGGCGGCGACGTGGATCTTCAGGTTCTCGGCGAGCTTTCGTCCCTCCGCGTCGAGCGGCGGCAACGGGCCGCGGTGATGAGAGCCGGGGGTCGCCGTCACGAACCAGACCGCGAATGCGAGGAGAACAGCCAGGACTGCGGCAAGAACGAGCACGATACGGCCGACGCCGTGCAAACGCCTCATTGAACCTCGGACCTACTCGGGCCAGTTCTTGATATAGCCCTTCAGCATGCGGTTCTCGAAGTCCTGCTCCTCGAGCACCGCCTTGGCGACGTCGCGGAAGGAAATCACCCCGAGCAGGTTGTCGCGGTCCATGACAGGAAGATAGCGCGCTCCGGAATCGAGCATGGTGCGCCGCAAGTCGTTCACATCCATCGCCGGACCCGCGGCGACGGGGTTGCGCGTCATGGTGTCCCCCACGTTCGCCGCGCCGAGCGCGCCGCCGCCCCGGTTTACCGCCAGCAGGATTTCCTTGAACGTGAGCATTCCCACCATGCGGCCTTTGTCCATCACCACCAGCGAGCCCATGTTGTGCTGCGCCATGACCCCGACCGCCTCGGTCAGCTTGCCCTCGGGCGCGATAGTGAAGAGCGCGCTACCTTTGACCTTGAGGATTTCGCTGACTTGCATGGTTCCTCCTCCTGCTGCCTACTTCCCCACGGCATAATACTCTCGCTCCTGGAGCGTTGCTAGGCGCCACAGGAACATGATGCAGGCAGGGCTCTCCGGATAGCCGTTTCCTACGAATCCCAAGGACGATGCTTTCTTCGGTCGTCGCACGCGGCACAATCTGGTAAGGTTGCTTGCGCTGAAGCTACGAAGGTGGGAAATATCCCGTGCGATTCGACTGGTCGAAAATGGGCAGAACGCCGCCGGCGGCGCTCGTCGCAGCCCGCAATCTCGCACATCACGCGGCGCAGTGGGCGACCAAGGCCGCGCGGGCAAATCTGAGTGCGGCCCCCGACGACAGGCACTCCGCCTTCACCTGGGACACGTTGCACGCGGCATTGGTCTCTCAGGTGTTGCCGGCGAAGGGCGGCGGGGTTCGGGTCGGAGTCCGCATCGCGCGGCTCGAACTCATCGTCACGAGCGGCAGCAACGTGCTCGATGCGTTCCAGCTCGACGGAAGGACGGACGCGGCAGCGGGCGCCTGGCTCGATTCCAAGCTGCAGGCACTCGGCCTCAAGCCGGCAGGCCGTGTGAAGCTCCCGTATACCTTGCCCGATCGCCACGCGGCCGACCGACCTCACGAACTCGCCATGCTGGGCCGGGAATTGGGAGAACTCTCGCGCTGGTTCGGCGGTCCGGCCGAAGCGCTGGAAGAATTCATGGCGAAATTCACCACCCTGCGTCCCGGCCCCGGCCCGATGCTTTGCTGGCCGCACCATTTCGATATCGCGACGCTGGTTCGGCTCGACGAGGGCGGAGGCGATTCGGCGCGCACGGTAGGCGTGGGGGTATCGCCCGGGGACGAGTTCTACGCGCAGCCTTACGCCTATGTGAGTCCCTCGCCGCGTTTCGACGGAGCAGGCCTGCCCCAGCTGCCGCCGCCCGGTCATTGGCACACCGAAGGCTTCTTCGGCGCAGTAGCGACCGGCGAGGAAATCCTGGCAACGAAGGACCGTGGGCGGGCGCTTCTCGCGTTCATCACGGGAGCGTTCGAGATCGCGCGCGCGCGTCTGGGCGCCTGAAGGGCTGCCCGCAAACCAGGAGGAAACCGCAATGGCGGAAGCGAATTGGCAGGACCTCGGCCCAGCCAAGGATTTCCAGCTTTCCGAACTCACCGAGGCAAGCGTCGGGCGCTCGAAAATCGCGATTTCGTTTCGCGACGGAAAGTTCGGTGTGATCTCCGGCACCTGCAACCACGCAGGCGGGCCGCTTGGAAAAGGACGCCTCGACGGCGACTACGTCGTCTGTCCCTGGCACAACTGGAAATTTCACCGGCTGAGCGGCCAGGGTGAGCCCGGCTTCGAGGAGGACCGCGTGCCGGCGTACGAGGTGCGCGTGGAGAAAGGGCGGCTCCTCGTGCGCACCGATAATTCCACCGCGCGCCACAAGAAACCGCACCAGCCGCATCCGCTCTCCCGGCCCGTGAAACGCGCCGACGGCGCGATCCGCGTCGCCGGCATTTCGACCACCAACATGGACGAGCGCAATCCGCGCTACTCGACCTCCGACGCGCTGCTCGAGGTGTCGCTCGACCACGCGCGCGATGCGCTCGGCTGCGAGACCAGGCTCATCCGTCTTTCGGGCCTGAAATTCCGCAACTGCGAGGGCTACTACTCCAAGAGCGCGAACGCCTGCACCTGGCCCTGCTCGATCACCCAGATGGATGCCAAGGACGAGCTGACCGAGGTCTACGAGGCGCTGGTGCACTGGGCCGACGCGGTGATCGTGGCGACGCCGATCCGCTGGGGCGTGGCGAGCGCGCTCTACTTCAAGATGGCCGAGCGCCTGAACTGCATCCAGAACCAGATCACCATCCGCGACAACGCGCTCATACGCCGCAAGGTCGCGGCCTTCGTCATTACCGGCGGGCAGGACAACGTCCAAGGCGTGGCCGGAGAGATGCTGTGCTTCTTCTCCGAGCTCGGCTTCTGCTTCCCGCAATTTCCCTATATTGCGCATTCGCGCGGCTGGTCGGCCGAGGATATGGAGCGCAACGTCGAGCACGTCATGAAAAGCGCGGAACTTCGCGAAGGCGCGCGCGAGCTGGCGG
>DATDGA010000231.1:0-38858 GCA_036522335.1 Burkholderiales bacterium | reverse complement strand
GCATGGCGCCTGGCAGTCTCTGAAAGAAACTCCTGGATCGGCCCGACGCCGTCCTTTTCCCTCGCCGCCACCTTGTCGCCGTCGCGCATCCCGAAAATGCAGAAATACTCGGGACGCGCGATGAGCTTCGCTCCCTGATTGGCCGCCTGCGCGACGAGCTCGCCTGCTGCGGCGAGGTTCTCCTCGACCTTCGGCGTCGATACCATCTGAACCACGGCGGCCTTGAATGGAGCGCGCGCGGTCATGGCACGGGTCGCTGCTGCGCTTCCACAGTGCGCACGTCGGCCTTGAGGCGGTCAATGTGGGGCTCCGTCCAAGTTCCTGTTACGTGATAATCGAACGCCAGCACCTGGCCGAGGGGATTCCTCAGGATCTTCTGAAGAATGAGCGCTCCCAATCCCCAGACCGGGTTCACTGCGACGAGGATGATCGAGGAAAGGCTGTCGCCCACCGAGGGCTCGACGCGCGCATGAAGGTCTTGCGTCTCGTGCACCAGATCCACCTGCCCCTCCGCCGTCACCTGCGCCGAAGGTCCGCTCATACGGAACTTCTTCGTGGTAGTGGTCATCGTACCGTTGGCGATGACCACGGGACACGACACGAGATCGAAAGCGAACCCGCTGCCAACAAGCTCCCGAAAATCGAGCGTTAGCAAAGATTGCATGCTGAGAACCCCGATGAGCCGTGCCGCGCCGGGCTCCGCCTTGAGAAACTGCCCTTTCGTTGCCTCGAATTCGAGATGCCCCGCCAGGGTCGCATAGTCGATGGCTTGCGGGCTTCCCGCCCAGCTCAGGTCCCCTTTCAGCGTCGCAGCGCCTCGCTGCACGGTCCTCGGGTAACCCAAGCGCTCGAGATACTTGCCGATATCGCTGACCTCCAGGTTGATATTCTTCAAGTTGACGGTCGGCCGCAAAGCCCAGCTTTGCCACACGCCCTCCTTGACCGTGAGCGTGCTCTCGGGCCCGGTCAGCACCAGTTTTTCGATGTTCCAGTCGAGCGCCTGGTTGACCGCGATCAGTTCGAATCTGCCGAGGTTCTTGTCGTTCACGACCAGGCTGTCGGCGATGATGTCGAGCGCGGGCAAGTCCCGGGCCGGGGCATCGTCCTTCCTTCCGGGCGCTACTTCGGGCACGCTGAAATGCTTCAGCCGCGCGACGATGCGCCCGCGCCCTTCGGGACGCCAAGCGATCTCTCCGGAGAGTTCTTTCGCCGCGATATTCGTGATCCACACGCTGCCGCTCGTGCCCGCGCGCAGAGCGACGTCATTCAAGCGCCGCCCGCCGAAATCGAGTGCCGCAATCTTCAGGTCGAGGGCGGAGGAGAACGAGGAGCCGGCTCCGTCCTCGCCGCCGAGCAACGCCCGCCATCGGTCCGCATCTGCGTACGGAAGATTGCCCCTCACCACGATGCCTTCGCGGTCGAGCGGCACTGCGGGCTCATTGACGCTGATCACCCCCCGCTCCACCAAGTATTGCGAGCCCTCGCGCCGCCGCTGGATGTAGGCTTCTACCGAGCGATCGAGCGAGACGCGGATCGTGTCCCCGCGCGTCGGCCCGGCGCTGATGACGCGTTCGACCCGCAAGGGCATCGGATCGACGGCCGCTTTTCCGAGGGGCATCGGCAGATCGGCGGCGATGCCGATGAGCTGCGATTGCACGATCAAGGTCACCGGCTGCCCGCGCGCGCCGGTGACCGTTCCTTGCCAGGCGGCAACGCCAGACACGTGGCGCAGAAACCCCTCGCCCCAGGCGCGCGGCAGCTGTGCGGCGCTTGCGGTCCCCTGGGCGTTGACGACGATCATGCCGTCGGCGCGGGTGGCTAGCGAAATGGTCGCAGGACCGCCGAGAAACTTCGATGTGAGAGTCCGAGCCGTGATCCCCGACTTGGTGAATTCGATCCGTCCGTTGACCTGCGAAAAGGGCGGCGCCTCGGAATCCACGCGGATTTCGTCGTCGACGATCTGATATTCGCCAGCCAGCGTGAAGGTCTTGGGATCCCGGATCGGGATGTCGAGCTTGAGCCCTAGGCGTCCAGTGCCCTTCGCGCTCATGCCTTCGGTCACGCCGTCGAGGGCTTGGGTGACCGGGCTCTGCGCGACGAACTGCAGGAAATCGCTGGTCTGGTCTTCGGCGTGAACTTCTATTCCCACATGTACGTCCCCATGAAACAGGTCCGGAATGCTCGCATGCACGCTATTGGCCTGGACATTGAGAACCGCCGCCTTCGAAGCGACAACGCGCATGCCCTTGCCTTCAAATATGAGATCGCCCGAAATGCCGCTCGCCTGCGGCCAGCCCTCGGCATAACGCAAATTGGCGTCCCTGACTTTCGCGACAACCTGGAAAATGCCCGAGCCGGGATCCGCAAATGGAAATTTCGCGAGATCGCCCTTGAGCCGAAGCCTTACATCGTTCGACTGGCCGCCGCGGATCGAGGCCTTGAGATATTCGACCACGGCTGAGGGCAACCAGGGAATGTAGCGATATACGGCCCGACCCTCGGCGCGAGAAAAATTCCCGGTAAGGTCGATGACGTTTGGACCGCCGCGCATCCTGGAAAAACTCCCGTTGAACGTTGCGGCGAGGTCGCTGTTGGCGACCGAGAGGTTGCGCAAGCCGAGATCGACCTGATCCGGCGCGAGTTTCCAGCTGATCTGACCGCTGAGCGAGTCGATTTGAGTCGTGCTCTCGGCGAAAATCCCGGGCAAATCGATCGCGGCGCGGCCCGATCCGAGGGCGACATTGCCGCCTTTCTCGCTCGCCTCGAACCGTCCGGTCAGCCCTGTGAACCCGGGGATCGCGTCGTTGGCGCGCGCGGAGAGTTTGCTGAAGCTTCCGCGCACGCTGTAGTGCTGCGGATCCTCCGCCTCGCCCGTCCAGGTAATCTTCAAGGTGTGGATGCTGCCGCGCGGGTCGGTTGCGGCGAGACGCGCGCGCGTAGCTTGGGGAAACGGCAGATACTCGGCGAGTCTTGCGAGCGGCGCAAGTTCAATCGCATCCGCCTCGATCTCGCCCTTCGGCGGTGTTTGGCCCTCGGGAAGCTGCCAGCGCACCCGGAAATCGGCGGGCGGGACCTCGATGCCCGTCCCTGTCCTGAGCGTGAGCTTGCGGCCGAAGACCTCGAAGCTCTTTCCGGCTTGCTGGCTCGCGCCCAGCCGCCCCTGAAGATAGTCCAGCTCGAGCGGCGGCAGGTCCTTTGCGACACGCATCACCACTTGGGAAAGGGCGACGTCTGCCGTCGCCTCCGTGGTGCTCTTGCCTCCCAGGTCTAGCCAAACGCGTACGCCGCCCTTGCCCGACTGAATTTCCTCGGGGTAGTCGACCCAGCTCCGCCAGGCGACGAGATCCATGTACTCGAGCTCCGCGTACACTCGCCCGGTCCACGTGTCCAGGTCGCCGATCTCTCCACGTCCCACCTCGCCCCGTACATCGAGCGTCGACGCGAGCTCGACGGGCGGTTTCGCCTTGAACGCGAAACGGTGCCCGAGCAGGCCGTTGCGCAGGACAAAATTCAGCGCCAACAGGTCGAGCGGGGGCGCGCGGCGCAAATTGTCGTCCCAGCTGACGCTCGCGTCGCGAATAATGATCTCGCGCTGCGACAACGCCCATCGGGCCATTCCAGCGTCACCCGCCTGACCGGTTCGCAGCTCGATGCCCGCGACATAGAATTTGCCGGTCTCGTCGCGCTGGATTTCGAGCCTGGGCCGGTCGAAGACGAGCGAATAGAATCGCGGAGCCCCGATCAGTATCGAGATCCAGGAAACCGTCCCTTCGACGGCCGGCAGACTGAGCGCTGCGCGCCCGTTGTGATCGAAGACAGTTACGTTGGCGAGCAGCAGATCGGGGCGCAACCCTTGCCAGCCGGCTTCGACTGCGCCGATCGTGATGCGCTGACCCAGCGCTTTTGATGCGTATTGCTCGATGTCGCTCCTGAACTCTGCAACCTTCGGGAGGATCCAGTAGCGCAGCGAAAGTAACGCTGCGGCAAACACGAAATACAGAGCCACCAGCGCCCAGCCTGCGATGCGCGCCACCAAACGCCACCGGCTTTTCGGCGGGATCGCTTCGTCGATCGTTTCCTCGATCGCCTGCTCGAGTTGCTCTAGTTTCTGAAGCGGCTGGTCCAATTTAGTGTGCCTGTCGGCGTTAGTGTGCCTGTCGGCGTGGCGGCTTCGAGCCCGAGTTGAGAGGGGGGCACGATCCGCAACTCATGGTGAACGCAGAAGCATCGACTCGCGACGATGCAGCCTGCACGGGCGACATTTTACCTTCAAGCCTCTGTCTCCGGGCGAGGAAGCGCTGACAATTCCCTGAACCTTATCGGATTTTCGTGTTTCTCCGAGGACATTTTCTGCCGCCCGACTCGAATCGCATCGGCGAGCGGATTGCGAGGCCAGACGCATTGGACGGTGCTCCGATGCCCACAGTTCCCGAATACAGAGCTTCGGGGACGCAGAGCGCGTCGGGGTGTGCCGAGGTGCTCGACGGGTTTCCGCTAAAATAACTCCTACTGAAAGCTCCCGGAGATTCTCCAATGTCGATGGCCGACCGCGACGGATTCATCTGGTACGACGGCAAGCTCGTGCCCTGGCGATCCGCGACCACCCACGTCCTCACCCATTCCTTGCACTACGGCCTCGCGGTATTCGAAGGCGTGCGGGCTTACAAGACCGTCGAGGGGACGGCGATCTTCAGACTCGGCGACCACACCGAGCGCCTGTTCAACTCGGCGCACATCTACATGATGAAGATCCCCTATGGCCGCGAGGTACTGATCGAGGCACAGAAAGAGGTAGTGCGCGCCAACAAGCACGAGTCCTGCTACATCCGGCCGATCGCCTTCTACGGCTCGGAGAAGATGGGGGTGTCGCCGATCGGCGCCACGGTGCACGTGGCCGTCGCGGCCTGGCCCTGGGGCGCGTATCTCGGCGCCGAGGCAATCGAAAAGGGCATTCGCGTCAAAACATCCTCCTATGCGCGCCACCACGTCAACGTGACCATGGCTCGCGCCAAGATGGCCGGGACCTATCCGAACTCCATCCTTGCGAACCTGGAGGCAACCCAGCACGGTTACGACGAAGGTCTGCTCCTCGACGTGGACGGCTTCGTCGCAGAGGGATCGGGCGAGAATCTCTTCCTCGTCAAGGACGGAAAGATCCATGAGCCGGAGCTGACTTCGGCGCTTTCGGGGATCACGCGCGCCTCGGTGATCACACTGGCGGGTGAGCTCGGGTATGAAGTGATTTCCAGGCGCATCACCCGGGATGACATCTACATCGCCGATGAAGCCTTCTTCACCGGTACAGCCGCCGAAGTCACGCCGATCCGCGAATTGGACGGGCGCGTGATCGGCGCGGGAACGCGCGGACCCGTTACGACCAAGATCCAGAAACTCTTCTTCGACGTGGTCGCCGGCAAGGTCGCCAAACACAGGGACTGGCTGTCGCCGGTGCACGAGAAGAAGCCTGCAAGGGTATCGAAGGAAAAGGCCTGATGGGCGCGAACGAACAGACGAGCCGCCTGGTCGAGGTCACCGAGACCGACCTTCCCTTGCATTGCCCCACGCCGAAGTCGCCGGTGTGGTGCCTGCATCCGAGAGTGTTTCTGGACGTTGCGAAAGCGGGCCAGGTCCTCTGCCCCTACTGCGGCACGCGATACGTGTACAAAGGCCAGCGTCCGAAGGGCCATTGAGCCCTCTGTGCCGAGAATCCTGATCGTCGCACCGAGCTGGATAGGCGACACCTTGCTCGCTCAGCCGCTGCTCGCGCGACTTCTCAAGAAACTTCCGACCGCCGTCATCGATGCCCTTGCGCCGCCGTGGACCGCGCCTCTTCTGCGCCGCATGCCGGAGATCAATGAAGCCATCGATGCGCCGTTCGGGCATGGCGAGTTGAAACTCGGAGCGCGCTGGCAGCTCGGCCGGGCCTTGAGCAAGCGCGGCTACGACGAAGCCTTCGTTCTTCCCAACACCTTCAAATCGGCGCTGGTTCCCTTTTTTGCGGAAATCCCTCTTCGCGCCGGATTCGTGGGCGAGTTCCGCCGCGGTCTGCTCAACGTCGTGCACAAGCTCGATGCGAAACGCCTGCCGCTGATGGCCGAACGCTACGCGCAGCTCGCCGAAGAGCCGGGCGCGCCGCCGGCACGACCGCTGCCCGAGGCCAGGCTGCGCGTCGATCAAGCAAACTTGCTCATTACGCTTCGCCGGCTGGGGCTTTCGACCGCGAAGCCCGTGGCGGCTTTCTGCCCGGGTGCCGAATACGGGCCAGCAAAACGTTGGCCGGCGCGGCACTTCGCTGCGCTCGCAAAAAAGCTCGGTGCGCAAGGGTACGCGGTGTGGCTTTTCGGGTCGGACAAGGATCGCGATATCGGCGAGGAAATCGCGCGCCTCGCCGAGGGCGCCGCGATGAACCTGTGCGGGAAGACGGATCTCACCGGTGCGATTGACCTGTTGTCGCTTGCCGAAGTCGTGGTGAGCAACGATTCGGGGCTGATGCACGTCGCGGCCGCCGTCGGACGTATCGTGGTGGCGCTGTACGGCTCATCCAGCCCCGAGCACACGCCGCCGCTCGCCGCGAACGCCCGCCTGATGCGAACCGGCATCGAGTGCAGTCCTTGCTTCGCGCGCGAATGCCCGCTCGGGCATTTCAAATGCATGAACGAGCTCGCGCCCGAGCGAGTGCTCGAAGAGATCGCCGCGGTCGAGGCCGGGGTTCATTGACGTGGCCTCCGCGGCGATCATCCTTTTCGCCCACGGCGCACGTGAGCCCGCGTGGGCGCGCCCCTTCGAAACCATCCGCGACCGCCTGCACGCCTCCGGCACGCCGGTCGAGCTCGCCTTCCTTGAATTCATGTCCCCCTCCCTTGACGAGGCAGCCGCACGGCTCGCCGATAAAGGAATCGAGATGGTGATCATCGTGCCGCTTTTTCTCGCGCAGGGGGCACATCTGAAACGCGAGTTGCCGGCGATGGTGGCGAAGATCCGGAAGCGCCACGCGAAGACCGAGTTCCGCGTGACGTCCGCGCTCGGCGACGCGCCGGAGATCGTCGCGGCGATTGCGGACTGGGTTCAGCGCACCGCGCGCTGAAAAAGTAAGTGAAGCTGGCCGGTAAGCCGGGTTCTGTCGTGGACAGTCATTCCTCTAGGCCCAGGGTTGCCCCTGGGCTCAAGCCATCTACCCGCGGACTCGGCGAGCCGCGTCATCGTCCGCCTATTTGATGTTGCTCCGGGTGGAGGTTGCCGCGTTTCACCCTTGTCGGATTCGACTCGTGACGCTTGCGCGCCACGCCAAGTCCGACAAGACTCGTCTCTGTGGCCCTATTCGTCGCCTCACGGCGCCTGGGCGTTACCCAGCACCCTGCTCTGTGGAGCCCGGACTTTCCTCTGGCAGTTGAAACACTAGCCAGCGACTGTCTAACCAGCTTCGGCTGCGATTTTACCGCATCGCGACACCCGCGGCTTGACTTCCCAGACGTCGCGGCGTAAGAACATGCGGACAGTCGTGTTTCCGAGAGGAGAGCGAGCATGAGACGCAGACTGTATTTCCTGTTGCCCGATCTGGGCAGCGCCATCCAGACCGCCAACGATCTGCTGCTTGCCCGAGTCGAGGACCGGTACATGCATTTTCTCGCCAAGCGAGGAATGTCTCTGGGCCAGTTGCACGAGGCGAACTACCTGCAGAAGTCCGACGCGGTCATGGAGCCGAGCTTGGGTTCGTGCTCGGCGGCGCGGGCGGATTCCTGATCGGCATCTACATCTATCTCACGCCACCCGAGGGCGTCGCGCGCCGTCACCCGGAAGCCACGGCGCACGGCATCGAACCTACGCTGCCGGCGTTTCCGTAACCGCCAAAACCGAAGTCGGCTACTTCGGCAGGACTGCCTCGCCCGACTTGCGGGGCCGGAAATGAGCGTTGTCGTCGTAGTATTCTTCAGAAGCGTTGGCCGGTTCCCAGCCGGGGACTCCGAGAATCGGCAAGGGGGACAGGCTCCGGGTCGAACCGAGGGCTTGCGGCCTGGAAAAGTAATCAGCCGCGCTCGCGTCCAGCCACGAGAGTTGCCGCGCGAGCGGCGCCTCCAGTAGTTCGGTCGTGGTATCAACGATCAGGGCCTTTGCCGTGACTCCCTTGTAAGGCTCGAGGGCTTTTTCGTAGATGGCATGGCCGAAAACGTAGAAGCGCATGGATCCGAGCACGTCCGCGCGGCGCCTCCAAAAGAGCTCCTTCCACTTCGAATCGCGCAACAGATCCGGCAGCTCCGCCCCCGCCGCGGCGACCACGATCCCGCCTTCGTCGAACAGCGTCAGCACATCGCGCGCCGTGCCTCTCTGCCGTTCGCCGCGACGCGCCTTGATCTCCTCGTAGTGGTGCCCGTTCAGGGTCGCCTTGGTTTTCGGAAAGGCGAGCCATACCAGCGCGTTGAAAAGATCGTGCCAATTGTCGGGGCGCGTCTGCACCTCTCCGGTCTCGAAGATGCGGACTTCGTACTGCGCCAAGAATCCAGAGGAAGGGACGGACGGCGCTACAAAGCGGATCCGCGCGCCGCCGCCGCTAACTGCCGACGGAGTCGAAAGGCGGTTGAGTTCTTCGAACCGGGGAAATCGATCCGACGGGAGTTTTTCAATCAGAAGCCGAAGCGCTGCAAAGATGGGCGCATCGAGCGCGCGACTCCAAGGAACGGATGTCATTCTTCGGCGAGTCGCCATCCCACGGTTTCGCCCGCGCGCAGCGGCACCATCGTAGCAGCGCCCAGCGGAATCTCGCCAGGCACCGTCCAGGTCTCCTTGCGCAAGGTGACCGAGCTCGCGTTTCGCGGCAGCCGGTAGAAATCGGCACCGTAAAAGCTGGCGAAGGCTTCGAGCTTGTCGAGCGTTCCCGCCTGCTCGAAGACCTCCGCGTAGAGCTCGATCGCCGCATGCGCACTGTAGATGCCCGCGTGTCCGCACAGCGTCTCCTTGTCGGAACGCGCGTGGGGCGCGCTATCGGTGCCAAGGAAGAATCTCGGATTGCCGCTCGTCGCAGCGCGCACCAGCGCCAGGCGGTGCTCTTCGCGCTTGAGCACCGGGAGGCA
The DNA here is from genome assembly GCA_036522335.1 of Burkholderiales bacterium. GTDB lineage: Bacteria > Pseudomonadota > Gammaproteobacteria > Burkholderiales > SG8-39 > VBDM01. The sequence continues at coordinate 29,793 of DATDGA010000231.1, read as the reverse complement.
GTAATAGTGCGGCCGGATGCCACCTGAGAAAAGCGCGCTGCGGTTGTAGAGGAGATGGTGCGCGGTGATCGTGGCGGCGACATGAGGTCCGCTCGCCAGGACGAAGTCCACCGCCTCGCGGGTGGTCACGTGCTCGACCACGACACGAAGCCGCGGGAAGCGGCGGACAATATCGGCGAGAACGGTTTCGAGAAACACACGCTCGCGATCGAAAACGTCCACGCCTGGCGTCGTGACTTCGCCGTGGACGAGCAGGGGCAGGTCCATTTCTTCCATGGCTTCGAGCGCCGGATAGGCGCGCTCGATCCTGGTCACACCCGCCGCCGAATGCGTGGTCGCGCCCGCCGGGTAGTACTTCACGCCGCATACGAATCCCGAACGCTTCGCGCGCGCGATCTCCCCGGCGCCGGTGCCGTCGGTCATGTAGAGGGTCATGAGCGGCTCGAACTTGGAGCCTGCCGGCAGAGCTTTCAGTATGCGGCCCCGATAGGCGGCGGCAAGCGCGGTGTCGGTCACCGGCGGCTTGAGATTGGGCATCACCACCGCCCGGGCAAAAGTGCGAGCGGTGTGGGGAAGCACGCTCGCGAGCGCGGCACCGTCGCGAAGGTGCAGGTGGAAGTCGTCCGGCCGGGTAAAGGTCAGGGATTGCATGGAACCAGGGTCATCCGGTGCTGGCGCCGCGTGATATCTGCAGAGCCCGCTCGTATACCGCGTTCTTCTTCGCCCCGGTGACCTTGCAGGCGAGCTTTACGGCCTGAGCGAGCGGCAGCTCAGCGAGCAGCACGGTGAGCACGCGTTCCCAATCGAGCACAGCTTCTTCTTCAATGACGGCAGCTTCGACGACCAGCACGAACTCGCCCCGCTGCCGGTCGGCATCCGAGCGCAGCCAGCTGGCGGCATCGCCGAGGCGGCACCGGTGTATCTGTTCGAACATCTTGGTCAGCTCGCGTGCGATCACGAGACCCCGATCCGGACCGAGCACTGCGGCCATGTCCTCGACGCATTCGACGATCCGATGAGGCGCCTCGTAGAAGACGAGCGTATACCGAGGCCGACTCAAGGCCAGAAGAGCCTTGCGCCTTGCGCCGGGCTTCGCCGGAAGGAATCCAGCGAACAGGAACGGTCCGTCGGCGATGCCCGCAGCCGAGAGGGCAGTCACCGCGGCATTGGGGCCGGGAATCGGGACTACCTGGAATCCGGCGGCGCGTACTTTGGCCACGACTGTCGCGCCGGGATCGGAAACCGCGGGCGTGCCGGCGTCCGTAACCAACGCAATGTTTCGTCCCCGCGCGAGCTCCTCGACGATCCAGTCGGCGGCGCGGCGCTCGTTGTGCTCATGAACGGCAACCAGTTTTCCACGAACATGATGGTGCTCGAGCAGGCGCGCGGTGACCCGCGTATCCTCCGCAGCGATTGCATCGGCTCGAGCGAGCGAATCAAGAGCGCGCTGGCTGAGGTCGTCGAGATTCCCAATAGGCGTGGCCACCACATATAATTGACCCGCCCCGCTCGGGCTCCCGCCATGCTTCCCGGTCCTCGCACCCAATTCTGCTTCGCTCTGTTGACTCTGTTGAGTCCGGCATTGTGCGCGGCCATCGACATTCCGGCAAGCCGGCCTTTGGGCGAACGGCCATCGATAGGCCTGCTGCTCCCGCTCAACGCACCGGAGTTTGCGCGGGCGGCCGAAGCCGTGCGTCTGGGGTGCCAGGCCGCGCTCGGCTTGGCGGAGAATCGGCAGCCCCTGCAGGTCGTGCGCCCCGATGCCCAGCCAGAAAGTATCCTCGCCGAGTACGATGCCGCCGTGCAACGGGGCGCGGGAGTGATTGTCGGTCCGCTGACCCGCTCCGGCGTCACCGCGCTCGCAGCGTCCGGCCGCATCAGCGTGGTGACGCTCGCGTTGAACGTCGCGGAAGGCGACGCACCTCTTCCGCCGCGTCTGTACACCTTCGGTCTCTCCTTGGAGACCGAGGCGCGAATGGTGGCGCGCATGGCCTACGCGCGCGGACTCCGCGATGCCGTGGTGGTGCAAGCGTCGAATCTGCTCGCCAGGCGCCTGAGCAGGGCTTTCGCGGACGAGTGGTTCTCGCTCGGCAGCCGTATCAGTGACGTGCGGGAGTTCGGTCAGCAGGGCGACCTCGTCGAACTGAGGCAGCGCCTTGCAGACTCGCAGGCACAGCTCGTTTTTCTTGCGGCGGAGGCCGGCCAGGCGCGGGTTGTGCGCCCGTATCTGAACAACCAGATCCCGGTTTTCGCGACCTCCCAGGTAAACGACGGGAAGAACGATCCGCTCGTCAACGGCGATTTGAACGGCATACGCTTCGTTGACATGCCCTGGCTCGTGCAACCCGACCATGCCGCGGTAATGGTCTATCCGCGGCTGGAAAGCCTTTCCGCGGACCTGCAGCGTTTTTACGCTCTGGGCATCGACTCGTGCCGAATCGCAGCCGAACTCCTCTCGGGGCAGCAACGCATCAATCTGGACGGAGTGACCGGGAGGATTTCCTATCGCGGCGGCAGTGCGCTTCAGCGCGAGCCGATCCAGGCGGTCTTCCGCGATGGTGTGGGCGTGTCCCTCGAGAGCGCGAAGTGAAGGCCGGCGAAGAAGCCGAGCATATTGCCGCGGTCTACTTGCAACGCAAGGGCTTGGCCCTGATCGAATCCCGATATCGCTGCCGCTGGGGCGAAATCGACCTTATCCTGACGGACGGGGATACGCTCGTCTTTGCCGAAGTCAAACTCCGCCGCTCGAAGGGTTTCGGCGGCACCGCCTACAGCGTCGATCGGCGCAAACAGATGCGGATTGTCGCTGCGGCGCGCCACTACCTCGCGGGCAAGAAAGAAATGCCCTGCCGGTTCGACGTCGTGCTCCTTGAGCGCCTGGAGCCGCCACGACTCGAGTGGATACGCGACGCGTTTTCGGTCTGAAGCTTTCGCGCCCGCCCGCGTATCGGCGCCCGCGCGCAGGCGCTGCCCCAAGGCGCTGAGAGGGGTTGCGGTAGAATGATCCCCGTATGAAAGGCGTCACCGTCCGGCCGGCCGAAGACAGCGTGGACCTGCTTGCGCGCATCCGCCGGCAGTTCAACGACAGCGCGCAACTGAAGCTGAAGGCTTTGGACTCCCTCGCCGAGCCGATCGCCCGCGCCACCGAGATCATGGTGAAGTGCCTGCTCGCGAACGGCAAGATCCTCGCCTGTGGGAACGGCGGTTCCGCGGCGGACTCTCAGCATTTCTCCGCCGAGCTGCTGAACCGCTTCGAGCGTGAGCGTCCGGGCTTGGCCGCGATCGCACTGACCACGGATACCTCCACCCTCACGTCGATCGCGAACGACTACGAATTCGAACAAATTTTCTCCAAGCAGGTAAGCGCCTTGGGGCAGGCGGGCGATGTCCTCCTGGGTATTTCAACCAGCGGCAACTCGAAAAACGTGGCGCGTGCCATCTCGGCAGCCCACGAGCGCGAGATGCGCGTGGTGGCCCTCACGGGCCGAGGTGGAGGAGAGATCGGCAAGTTGCTCGCACCGGAAGACATCCACATCTGTGTCCCTCACTCGCAGACGGCACGCATTCAGGAGGTGCATCTTCTCACCTTGCATTGCCTGTGCGACGGCATCGATTCGATGCTGCTGGGGGCCGAGTGATATGCCGCTTCGCATCAAGCCGGTGGGCTGCTGTGGCCTTCATGCTCGCGTCGGCCGCGGCGCTTCAGGCTTGCGTCGACGCTCTCATCGTCGGCGGAGTGGTAACGGGGGTTGTACTCGCGTCCGACCGCCGCCAGCTCGAAGTGATGTTCGGCGACCAGCGGATCGAATCCGCGGCTGGAAGCCGGGTGAGCGATGTCCTCAAGGATCAGGGACACGTCAACGTCACCAGCTACAACTATACGGTGCTCCTTACGGGTGAGGTGCCCAGCGCGCAGGCAAAAGCGGAAGTGGAAAAGGCCGTCGGCGAAGTGCCTCAAGTGAAAAGCGTCGTCAACGAACTGCAGATTGCCGGCGCGAGTTCGGCCGCTTCCCGCAGCAACGATGCCTATATCACGAGCAAGGTTAAAAGCAATTTCCTTGGAAACGGGAAGTTCCGGCCTACCGATGTCAAGGTCGTCACGGAGATGGGCGTCGTGTATCTGCTCGGCCTCGTTACGCGCGACGAGGCGGACGCCGCGACCGACATCGCGCGCGGTACGGGAGGCGTGCAGAAAGTCGTGCGCGTCTTCGAGTACTTCGTTCCGCCCGCCAGCAAGTAGCTTCGGAGGCGACCCGCTTCTAAGGCTTACCCGCGGACGCCGACAGCATCCGCTCGATATCACCGACGAGTCTGCGGTCGTCGGGTGTGATTTCGCTGCCGTAGGACGATACCTTTTCGCCCGAGCGGTCGATCAGGTATTTGTGAAAGTTCCAGCGAGGCCGCTCGCCGGTCTTGACCGCCAGCGTCGCGAAAAACGGATTGATGTTGCCACCCACCACAGGGGATTTCGCGAACATCGGAAAGGTCACGCCGTAGTTGACCTCGCAAAACCTGGCGATATCGCGGTTTCCTCCAGGCTCCTGGCCACCGAAATCGTTTGCCGGGAATCCCAGCACCACAAGCCCCATTCCGCGGTAACGTCGATACAGCGCCTCAAGCCCCTCGTACTGGGGGGTATACCCGCATTCGCTCGCGGTATTCACGACGAGCAGCACTTTCCCCTTGAATTGGCAGAGCGGCGTGGCCTGGTCGGTCAGGCTCGGAAGCGTATGCTCGAGCAGCGGCGGACACGCGGCAAGCGCGGTCGAGGAGATCAGGGCGGAGAGTAGAAATCCGAAAACGAAACGCATGTGCGCGAGTCCGGTGAACTCGGACTAAATTACAGTCCGCGGAGGGTTCTGTCAAAGCCCCGGCCCGGTGGGCACCATCGGGTAAGATATCCGGATGGTCCCGCTCCGCTGCAGCGCACACCCATTCCCTTCGTTCCATATCTTGGTCGCCCGAGCCCATCGGGCCCTCTTCGGCCCAGAAGATCTCTCGCGCTCTCGTACAGAATGAATTCGACGGAAAGTCCATTCGAGCACAAGATCTGCCCGCCACAGGAGCTTGGAGTGCGGCTGCGCAATTGCGAGCGTCCGCTCGTGTTCACCAATGGCGTCTTCGACATTCTGCACCGCGGGCATGTCACTTACCTCGCGGAGGCGCGCGCTCTCGGGATGACCCTTCTGGTTGCGATCAATAGCGACGGGTCGGTGAAGCGCCTCGGCAAGGGGGAAGAGCGCCCGTTCAACCCTCTCGCCGACCGCATGGCGGTGGTAGCAGCGCTTGAAGCCGTGCACGTCGTCACCTGGTTCAATGAGGACACGCCCCTTTCGCTGATCCTCGCCTGCCGTCCGGACGTTCTGGTGAAGGGCGGAGACTGGAAGGCCGAAACGATGGTCGGGGCCGCCGAAGTACGGGGCTGGGGAGGCAGCGTTCATTCCATCGCCTTCAAGCACCAACGCTCGACCACTGCGCTGCTCAAGAAAATTCTCGGAACCTAGCGCGGGCGGTTTCTTGCCGTTCAATTCTGCGCGCGGTTTGCCTCAGCCGAACAGTCTTTGAGCTCGCTGCCTGGAAAACCCTGCCGCAATTCGTTGAGTCTCGAGACAACCGCCTCGGGAACTTCCCTCACGGCAAAGTAGATCCTCTGCACCGGAGTTTCCCTGGCGCCGACCCGGGCGGTGCGTATCCGCTTTGCGTGCAGCTCCGCGAGCCGTGCCTGCGCTGCTTCCTCGGTCTTGAACACGCCCAGGGAAATAGCGAAGCGGAACTTGGGATCCTCCTGCACGACAAAGAAGTCTTCGACGCCGAGCTTTCGCAGTTCCGCGGCTTTTTGATTCGCCGCTTGCCGGTTGCGTTGTGGCGGCATGAATACCCAGTAGCCGGCGATCTCTTCCTCTCGGCGCTGGGAGAGTTTCGACCCGAGCGCGAGCGGCTCGAGGAGCTGTTGCACGCGGGGCACATCGCCCGCATTGAAGGCTCCCAGCTCCAGACACGCAGCAAGGACAGCTTTGGGAGGGGTCTTTGCCCGCTCGGCGGTCTGTTTTGCATGCTCGGCTGCAAGCGCGGCGAGTTGCTCGGCGTTTAGGACCCGAATCGCCTGCGGGTTGAGCTGCTGCTCCATCAGTTGCGGTTCCTGCGTAGCGCCGGCGCCGAAATAGACCCAGGCAAGGAAACCGAGGTTGGCGAGCACCAGCAGAAAAAACACGACTCTCACGGGTTCCCGGACTTCATTTTCTTCCGGCCTCGGCGATTCGGATCAGGCCTTCCAGGACGAGATTGTCCACAAGCCTCAGGGGAACGCCGAGATGCCGGGCGATTCGGCTCGCGGCTCCGCCCGCGAGCACGCAAACGGCGCCATGCTCCATCGTCGCGAACGCCCGCTCGATCGCACCGGCCTGCGCGAGCAAGCAGCCGGTCTCGATGGCATCTGCGGTATTGCGTGGCTCGTTGGAGAAGCGGCCTTTTGCGAGCGGCAATCCCGCCGTGTTGTCCGCAAGCGAGCGTTTCATGAGGTCTAACCCCGGAAGAATCGCACCGCCTGCGAAGGTACCATCGCCTCGCAGAACATCAACAGTTGTCGCAGTCCCTGCGGTAACCACGAGGCAGGGTGCGCGGAGAATCGACCACGCGCCGATCAGCGCAGCCCACCGGTCGACCCCGAGCTGCTCCGGCTTGACGTAACCGTTCGTCACCCCGCACTCGCGACGCTTCGCAACGACCCAGATCGGCGCTACGGATCGGCGGGCAAAGAAGCCTTCCAGCCGCCGACGCATGGACGGCCCCGCTACGTTGGCGATCACCACCTTGTCGGTCGCGACGATTCTCATCCAGCGCTTCTGTGCTCGCGCGAGTTCCGCTACGGGGACGGTGCCAATGCCACGCCAGCCGCCGTCTTGGTGCAGCCCCCATTTCACCCGAGAATTGCCGCAGTCGATCGCGAGTATCATTCCGGCCCGAGCGAGAGCTCGCCGCTGTGGAAATGTTCGATCCCCTTGACCGAGACGAGCATGAGCGCCCCATCCTCTGCCACCCCGACCACCCTGCCTTCCGCCACGCGCCGATCGGCTTGCGACAACGATACTCGCCTGCCCTGCCAAGCGTGACGCTGCAGCCACTCCTCGCGAAACGGCGCGAAGCCCTCGAACGAAAACTGCTTGAGGACCGCGGCAATGGACTCGAGCAGCCCGACTAGTACCGTGGTGCGCGACGGAACCGTGTCGCTGTGGCTTGCCATGTCGGTCGCCAGCCGACCGATTCGCTCGCGCGTCGGAGCGCCCAGTCGCACATTGATACCGACTCCCACGACTGCCATGCTCGGGCCCAAAACGCCTCCTGATATTTCGATCAATATGCCACCGAGCTTGCATCCCTCACAATACAGGTCATTCGGCCATTTGACCGTCACGCCACCCGTACCCAGCCGTTCGAGCGCCCTCGCTGCGGCAACCGCCACGGCGAGGCTCAAGCCCCCTAGTGCTCCGGCACCGTGGGGAAAGCGCCACAGAATGGAGAACGCCAGGCTCTCGCCGACCGCCGAAACCCAGGAATTCCCGCGACGGCCGCGCCCCGCGCTCTGATGCTCGCACACCAGTACCGCGCCGTGCGGTGCTCCCGCCGCAGCACGGCCGGCGAGAACGGTGTTGGTCGACCGACATTCGTCGAGCACTTCCGCGCAGAGTCCCGGAGAGATCCGTTTCAATTGCGCCACGATCTCTTCGGGATCGAGTAGATCAAGCGCTTCGGCAAGCCGGTATCCGCGGCCGCGCACTTTGAGCACGCGGAGGCTCAGCGCTTCGATCTTTTCTATGAGGCTCCTCACCCCGGTGTCGGAAAGACCCAATGTCTGTGCGAGCCTCTTACTCGAGTGAAACCCGCCGTCGGCCAGAACGCGAAGCAGAGAATAATGCAAAGTGTCCATGCGCGAAGCTGCAGGAAAGGCGTTTCAAATACTAGCATCGGAGAAACGTGTTCGCTGAGGGTGGCGCTGGGCGCCGCGGCCGGGACATCGAACCCGCCCCCCACCCAGCCGGAGCGATCATCGCTCCCGATTCTTCGGCCGGCTATTGGCTGGCTCGCGTGCGCCGAGGGATTCGTGAATAAGTCACGAACACACAGTCTTCGAAATCAGTTTCGTCAGATTGTGCACAAGGCCTTCGGAAATCCTCAGGGCAAACGCGAGTCGCGAGCTTGTTCGTCAATGGGTGAGATGATATGATGCCGTCATAGTTTTATACGCCCGCCAATCGAAAAAAAGCAATACTGGTTGAGCATTTCGGTTGCCCGCCGGCCCAGCAAACGGCGGCTAAACGGGGGAAACCCTCCCTTCCCCCGTTTTTTTTTATCAGCTCATACCGCGGTATCGCCCATGTGTCCGATGGCTGGGCGGTATCCGGTGCCTATAATGTTCCCCTCCCGGGATTTCACGTCAATCGATCGATTCGACGCATGCCTCGACCCTGGCTCCATCCACGAGTAGTTGCACATCGCGGAGGCGGCGCGTTGGCCCCCGAGAACACCCTTGAGGGCATTCGCAAGGCCGCAGAGATGGGTTTCGGCGGCGTCGAGTTCGACGTGATGCTTTCCTCCGACAAGATTCCATTGCTGATCCACGATGAGACGCTCGATCGCACTACTGACGGCCGGGGCACGGTGGCCGACACGCCCTACGCGGAGCTCGCGAGCCTGGACGCGGGTTCCTGGTTCAGCAGCAAGTACCGCGGCGTGCGCTTGCCCTCGCTCGAACAAGCCGGGAAGCTGTGTGTCGAGCTGGGACTCTGGGCCAATGTGGAGATCAAGCCCGCGACGGGGTTCGAGCGCGAAACGGCATCCGCTGTCGCGAGCCTCGTGCGAAGCCTATGGCACGGCGCTTCGCCGGCACCGCTGCTATCGTCTTTTCGGCGGAGTCCGCTCGAGGTCGCCCGCACCATAGCGCCGGATATCGATCGCGGATATCTGACCGACCGCATCGAGCCCGGTTGGAATGAAGCCGCGCGGGTACTCGACTGCGTATCCGTGCATTGCAACTTCAAGTACCTGAGCGAGGCGCTTGCGGCTGAAATCCTGGATGCCGGCTACTGGCTCCTTTGCTACACCGTGAACGAGCCGGAAACCGCGAGAAGACTGTTCTCTTGGGGTGTGAACGCGGTTTTTACCGATCGGCTCGATCTGATCCCGCCGGATTGTGCCTAGCGCTGCGGCCCTTTCTCAAATCCTTGCAGGATCTAAAGGAGACGTACCCCCTTTTTCAACAACTTGTTAGAACGGCAGTTTCGCGTCCGGTTTTGCGGCGAGCAGTACCCGCCGGAAATCCGCTTTGATGCGATCCAGGCCCGCCTCATCATCGGCTTCGAAACGCAACACGATCACCGGCGTTGTGTTTGAGGCACGCGCCAGTCCGAACCCGTCGGGATACTCGACCCGCAGCCCGTCCAGCCTGATGACCTCGATCGCCCCCGGGAACGAAGCGCTCTTCCCGAGCGCCTCGATCAGCCGATGCGGCTCGCCCTCGGCGAGCTTCAGGTGCAACTCGGGCGTGCTCATCGAATCTGGAAGCGCGTTGAGCGCTGCGGTGGCGTCGGCCGTCTTGCTCAGGATCTCCAGCAGGCGCGCGCCGGCGTACTGAGCGTCGTCGAACCCATACCAGCGCTCGACGAAGAACACGTGGCCGCTCATCTCTCCCGCGAGAGCCGCGCCGCGCTCGCGCATCCTCGCCTTGATAAGCGAGTGACCGGTCTTCCAGAGACTCGGTACGCCGCCGTGTTCACGGATCCACGGCGCGAGGTTGCGCGTGCTCTTGACGTCGTAGATGATCTCGGCGCCCGGCTGGCGCGAGAGCACGTCTTTCGCGAACAACATCAGTTGCCGATCCGGGAAAATGATTTGTCCGTCGGCCGTCACCACGCCCAGCCGGTCGCCGTCGCCGTCGAACGCGAGCCCTATTTCGGCGCGTTCCCTGCGCACCAGGGAAATCAGCTCCTTCAGGTTTTCCGGGTGGGAAGGATCGGGATGATGATTTGGAAAGTTGCCATCGACCTTGCAGTAGAGCTCCAGCACTTCGCAGCCCAGCCGGCGGTATAGCTCGCCTGCGGTCGCGCCGGCGACGCCGTTGCCGCAGTCAACCGCGATTTTCATGGGGCGTGCGAGCCGCACGTCGGAGACAATGCGGTTCAGGTAGGCTTCGCGGATATCAGCGCGGCGGTGCCGCCCCTCGCCGCGTGCAAGCTGGCCGGAAACGATCCGCTGGCGCAGCCGCTGAACATCCTCGCCCGCGAGGGTGATTCCCGCGAGCACCATCTTCAGTCCGTTGTATTCGGGCGGATTGTGGCTGCCCGTTACCGCGACCGCGCTGCCGCAACCCAGTTCGTGCGCGGCGAAATAGGCGATCGGGGTGGCGAACATTCCGATCTCGGCAACGTCCACACCGCTCGCGCGGATGCCCTCCATCAGGGCCTCGGCGAGCTCGGGCCCGGAAAGCCGACCGTCCCGACCCACTGCGATCTCCGGCTGCCCGCGACTGCCGACGCGATCGAGAAGCTCGCTGCCGAGCGCCTGTCCGATGAGCCGCACGCCTTCGATCGTGAGAGACTTCCCGACGACGCCGCGAATGTCGTAGGCCTTGAAGATTTCCTGCGGTGGAAGATTCATGTGGGAATGGCGCCTTCATTCAACATTGTCTCATTCGGACGCACCGCCGCTCCAACCTCGCGGCTGGCCATGGCTTCCCGAAAGAAAGCCGTCACCCGCTGCGGCATCCAATCCAGATTTCCGGGGAAAGGCGCGCTCACAAAGGCCGCGTGCCCGCCCTGGTCGGGAAACTCGACGCGCACCACCGAAGACACTTCATCGCGGCCCGGGAGCGCCACCTCAGGCATGAACGGATCGTTGCGGGCGTTCAAGAGCAGCGTCGGCACCGCGATACGGCCGAGCACCGGCTTCGCGCTCGCGCGCGTCCAGTATTCATCGGTGTCCCGAAACCCGTGCAAGGGCGCCGTGACGACGTTGTCGAAATCGCGCAGCGTGCGCGCTCTCCGCATCGCCTTTCCGTCGAACAATCCTGGGAAGCTCTCGAGCTTGCCCTCGCCTTTTGCCTTCAGCGTCGCCAGGAATGCATGGGTGTAGACGAGGTTGAATCCCCGGCCGAGCGCATCGCCTGCGGCCATGAGATCGACCGGGGCTGACACCGCAGCGGCAGCCGCAAGCACGTCCTTCGCCCGCGCATCCCCGCCCAGCCACTTCAACAGCGCATTGCCGCCGAGCGACACGCCCACCGCGAAGAGCGTTGCGCCGTGAGACTCGTCGCGCAAGCGCCGGAGGACCCAGCCGATCTCCTCCGCATCGCCCGAGTGGTAAGCCCGCGGCAGTCTGTTCGGCTCGCCCGAACAGCCGCGAAAGTGCGGCACCGCACCGCGCCAGCCGCGGCGTGCAAGTTCGCGCGCCAGCGCGACAGCGTAGTGGCTGCTCGAACTCCCCTCGAGCCCGTGGAAAAGCGCTACGAGCGGAGCGTCCGCCGGGCCGGGCAGACGATCGACGTCGATGAAATCGCCATCCGGCGTGTCCCAGCGTTCTCTCTTCCAACCAACCCTTGAATTGCCGAACATCGCGCCGTACAGGGTTTGCAGGTGTCCGCCGGGCAGCCACCAAGGGGCTCGGTAGGAAGCGCTTGGATTCAATGCAGGATTTTCGGCGACTCGGGGGACGCGCGCGGTAATTGCGGAGCAGGCGATCCATGATGAAGGATCATTCGCCAGCCGTTCCCGGTGCGAAGATACACGTTGGTAGCGGCGACAGGCGCGCGGGCGCGCGGCTCGCCCTGCACCAGGATGTTCTCGTTCACGCTGTGGACGGCGAGCATCATCCCCGAAAGCACTACTTGATTCGAAACCTGCACCTTGAGGCGTTGGCCCGAGGCGAAAATCTGCGCCCAGCTCTCGCGGACCTGATCGTAGCCGGCGAGTCTCGCTCCTCCAGGATGGACACACACGATTTCCTCATCTTCGGCCCACACTTCCATCATGGCCTCGAGCTCACCCGCTTCGAGCGCCTCGTAGAATGCGGCCTCTGCATCCTGCGGCGTCGGAAAGGTGCTTTTCTTCACGAGGTGCAGCTCCGGAGCCGCGTAGCGTAGCCGAAAAGGCTGTGCGCCGCCAGCCGAGCGAACGCATGCGCCGCATGCCGGCCTAACGGCGACGCTTTGGCCAGGCTTCCGGATTGAGCAGGTTAGGCGGGCGTCTGCCCGACAGCACCGCACTCAGGTTCTTGCCCGCGAGCATGGCCATCGCGGTGCGCGTGGCGCGCGTCGCGCTGCCGATATGCGGCACCAGAGCCACATTGTCGAGCCCGAGGAATCCCGGATTGAAGTTGGGCTCGCCTTCGAACACGTCGAGGCCGGCAGCGGCGATGCGCCGCTCTTTCAGCGCCGTCACCAGCGCCGCATCGTCGATGATGCCGCCGCGCGCGGCGTTGACCATCACTGCGGTTGGTTTCATCCGCGCAATCTCTCTTGCGCCGATCAGATGATGGCTGGAAGGCGAATACGGCATGTTGAGGCTGACGAAATCGGATTCCTTGAGGAGCCTTCCTATGCTGACGTATTTCGCCGCGAGCGCCTTTTCGACCGCCTTGGGCACCCGCGTGCGATTGTGATAGAGAACGCGCATCGAGAATCCCCTCGCGCGCCTTGCGATGGCCTGCCCGATGCGGCCCATGCCGATGATGCCGAGGGTCATATGATGCACGTCGACACCGAGGAATTGGTCGTTCTTCCAGCCTTTCCAGTTTCCAGCCCGCAGCCAGCGCTCGGCTTCGGTCACGCGCCGCGCCGCAGCCATGAGCAGCGCCCAGGTCATGTCCGCGGTCGTATCGTCGAGCACGCCCGGCGTATTGGTCGCGAGGATGCCTCGCTCGCTGCAGGCGGCGAGGTCGATGTTGTTGTAGCCGACGGCGATGTTGCACACGGCCTTCAAGCGCGGCGCGGCGTCGAGCGTCGCCGCATCCAAGCGGTCGGAGCCGGTGGGAAGCACGCCGTCCTTGCCGGCGAGCCGGCGCCGCAATTCGTCCGCACTCCAGATCGAGTCCTCTTTCTGGTTATCCTCGACGTCGAAGCGCTCGCGCAGCTTGTCGATGACGTCGTCGAAGGTGGCGCGGGTCACGAGAATCTTCGGTTTCACATGCACTCCATAGTATGACGAAGGCACAATCTCTGCTTCGCAGACCAATTCACGCTTTCATTCCAGCTCGGACCGGCTGCACCCACAAGCCGGAATGGCAAGGGCGGCCGCAGCCGCCCTTGCCTACTCCGGTGGCACGGTCTTAGTTGCCGTACAGATAATTTGGAAGCCACAGCGTCATGCCCGGCCACAGGTACATGATGACCATGCACAGAATGACGATCAGCATGTACGGCATCATGCCGGCGAAAATCTGGTTCAGCGTCACGTGTTTCGGCGCGACACCCTTCAAGTAGAACGCCGACATCGCCACCGGCGGCGACAGGAAGGCTGCCTGCAGGTTGACGAACACCAGTGTGCCCCAGAGGATCGGGTCGATACTGAAGTGCTTGAGCAGCGGCAGGAAGATCGGCACGAAAATGACGATGATCTCGGTCCATTCGAGCGGCCAGCCAAGCACGAAGATGATCGCCTGCGACAGGATCATGAATTGTATCGGCGACATGTTCAGGCTCAGTACCCACGTCTCGACCAGTTGCTGACCGCCCAGAATCGCGAACACCCCCGAGAACAACGCCGAGCCAACGAACAGCCAGCACACCATCGCGGTGGTCTTGGCGGTCAGGAATATCGATTGCTTGAGACGTTCCCAGTCGAACGTGCCTGCCTGAAGCGCCAGCAGGAACGCCCCCGCGGCGCCGATCCCGGCCGACTCTGTGGCGGTGGTGATCCCGAACAGGATGACGGCGAGGACCACGATGGTGAGGATGCCCAGCGGCATGACCGACGAGATCAGCAGCTTCAGCAGCTCGAACGACTCGGCCTCCATCTTCCAGTAGTACCAGACGAGCACGAGGGCGGTCGCCGCAACAATGAACCAGAACCAGTTATAGAATGCGGGCGGCGGACCTGCCTCCACGGGCGCGGCCTCGCCCTGCAGCAGCAGCTCGGGACTGCCCACCTGTTCCACGCCTTCAGGTTCCTCCGCTGTCCCGGAGTCGGACTCGGTCGCACCGCTCCCCAGCTCCCGTGGCTTGTCCGGGCTCGCCCGTGGCATCGCCGCCGGAGCGGCAGCGGCGGGCGCGGCCTGCTTCTGCGCGACGCTTGCCGCCGGCTCGATGTCGGCCCGCGGGTGGATCACCACGTACCACCAGATTCCCCACACGGTCACTGCCGTGAGAATGAGCGGAAACAGCGCGGCGAGGAAATTCTTCCAGACCGCGACGTAGGTCAATCGGCGCCCGTCGTTCTCGATCGCGAGCGCCTTGCCTGGCACGAACAGCGCAGCAAACAAGCCGGCCAGCATGTTCTTCGAATAGGCCTGCTGGAATTTCCGCACCCAGTCGGACACCGGTATCTTCTGCTCGGCCTCGGGCAAGGGCGGCGCGATCTTGGGATTGATCAACGCCCAGCCGACGATGTAGACGAGGTAAAGGAACGACAGGAAGAATCCGGGAAACATCGCCGAGGCATAGAGCTTCACCACCGACTGTCCGGCGACTGCGGCGTAGACGATGATCATCACCGAGGGTGGAATGAGGATGCCGAGCGTGCCGCCCGCGGTGATGACACCCGAAGCGAGCTTCACGTCGTAGCCGGCCTTCAGCATCGGGTTGAAGGCGATCACGCCCATCAGCACCACGACGGCGCCCACCAGGCCGCTGGCGATGCCCCAGAAGGTGCACACGATCAGGGTGGCGACCGCTAGCGACGCGGGCACCCGCCGGAACGCGAGCTGGATGCTGTAGAACATCTTGTCCACCAGCGCGCCCCGCTCCATCACGTAGCCCATCAGCACGAACAGCGGGATCGAGATCAGCACATCGTTGTTCATCGCGCCGTACGTCCGCTCGACCATCAAGTCGAAGACCCGGTTGTCCGTCCAGGAATGCGCCGGGTCATAGAACGCGATGTAGCCGAACATCATACCCAGACCCATCAGCGTGAACGCGGTCGGGAAGCCCATCATGATCACGATCACGATGAGCGAGAGCATGAGCAAGCCCAGTGCCGGATCACTCACGTTCCGCTCCCCTTGAACCGATGCGCTGGTGCGCGGCTTCGTCGATCTCGTGGGCGCCTTCGATCGCACGCTTGCGCGATTCCTCGTCCACGAGCGTGCTGCCGGCGAGCTGCTGCTCGATCACGTCGATCTCCTCGACGTCCTTCAGCCGGTCGGGCCATCGCCCGGTCTGCAGGCACACGACGCAACGGACGATCTCGGCCAGTCCCTGGATCAGCACCAAGACTCCGGCGATCGGAATGATGGTCTTGAATGGATAGACGGGCGGTCCCTCGGACGTCACGTTCGAGTGTTCGTTGATGCGCCACGAAATGCCCGCGTAGTCGATCCCTGCGTATATGAGGGCGATGATTCCGGGAAGGAAGAACAGAATGTACAGAATCAGGTCCAGCGTGGCCTGGGTGCGCGGTTTCATCGAACCGTAAAGGAAGTCGCCCCTGACGTGGGCGTCCTGCGCCAGCGTGTAGGCGCCGCACATCATGAACAGCGTGCCGTAGAGCATGTTGTCGAGGTCGAATATCCACGCCGTCGGAGCGTTCAGGAGGTAGCGCTTGAACACCTCGATGCACACGGCGGACATCAGCACCATGATCAGCCAGGCGGCGGCTTTGCCCGTCCAGGTGCTGATGTGGTCGGCGGTCAGTAGAAAATTCTGAACTTTCATGTCGGGACGGCCGCTCTATGGAAAAGGCCGATACTAAAAACGAAGCACCATCCGGAACCGAGACCCGGATGGTGCTTCGAGATTCTCAAACAGGGATCAGGCCTTCTTCGCCGCCGGCTTTTTGCCAAAGTAGTAGTTGTAGGCCATGGTCCGGCTTACGACGGTGTCCTGTTCCCATTTCACCGCGCGCTCGGCGAATGTGCGCTGCGACTCGATGATCTCCTTGAACATCGGGTTGTCCGCCATCCTCTTTGCCATAACCTGGTCGAATACTTCGAGCTGCTTCTGCAACACCGAGGCCGGCGTCTTGTAGAACTTCACCTTGTCCTTGGTCTGCAACTCGATGTAGTCCTTCGAGTAGCGGTCGATCGCCTTCCACGACATATCCTGGGAAGCGGCTTCCACGGCGTATCCGATGATGGCCTGAATCTTCGGCGGCAGGGCGTCGTACTTGGTCTTGTTGAACGTGATCTCGAACTGCTCGGCGTTCTGGTGGTAACTCTGCAGCATGCACACCTTGGACACGTCCGCGAAGCCGAGAGTGCGGTCGGAGCTCGCGTTATTGAACTCCGCGGCGTCGAGCAGCCCGCGGTCGATCGCCGGCACGATCTCGCCGCCCGGCAGCGCGTTCACCGCTGCGCCCATGCCGGTGAACAAGTCGATCGATATGCCCACGGTGCGGTACTTCATGCCCTTGAAGTCCTCCGGCTTCGTGATTGGCTTTTTGAACCATCCGAGCGGCTGCGTCGGCATCGGCCCGTAGGGAAAGGACACCACGTTCGCGCCGATCGAGGCGTAGAGCTTGTTGAGCAGCTCCTTGCCACCGCCGTACTTGTGCCAGGAGAGCAGCATGTTGGCATCCATGCCGAAGGCGGGGCTCGAGCCCCAGAGCGCGAGCGCGTTCTGTTTGCCGTAGTGGTAGACGAGCACGCCGTGTCCGCCGTCGAGCGTTCCCTTCGACACCGCGTCGAGCAGGCCGAAGGCCGGCACAACCGCGCCCGCGGGTAGCACTTCGATCCTGAGATCGCCGCCGGTCATGTCGTTCACTTTCCTGGCGTAGTCGAGCGCGTATTCGTGGAAGATGTCCTTCGACGGCCAGGTCGACTGCCAGCGCATGCTGATCGGGCCGGCCTGGCCCTTGGCGATCATCGGGAAGCCCAGCGTGGCTGCACCCGCAGTCGCTGCGGCAGCGCCGGCCAGGAACTTGCGCCGCGTGGCGGTCTCGGGTTTTTTGGATTGCTCGTTGCTCATTGGATCCTCCTTCGGATAGGCAAAATCGTGAATGGTCGCCCGGCGCCGGTTTTCTTGTTCCCCGGAAATCTTCTGCGGTAAACGGTTCGCGGAAACCCTTTTGTTCCCCCTGGGGGCCCTCGGGGATTGGATTGCACACGCCAAAGCCCGCGGGACTGCACACGCTAAAGCCCGCGAATCGTATTCCTATACCGGCCCGAAATCAAGCCGGCTCAAGAGGCCTTCCGCATTGCGAAACTGGCGCTACCCGATTCGGGCATACTCTGAAGCCACCGTAAGAAAAGGGGGAGTGAGCTTGGAACCGGGAGGCTCGGCGGAACTTGCCAAACAGGTCCTGCTCGCGTTCGGCATCATCCTGTTGACCGGTACGCTGTCCGGGTTTGTGGCGCAAAAGCTCAAGATCCCGGACGTCGTGGTGTTTCTCCTTGCGGGGACTGCACTGGGCCCGGCCGCAGCCGGCTTGCTTCACATCCGCACCGATTCGGCCGTGAATCAGCTCATCCTGGTCTTCGGCTCCTGCTACATCCTGTTCGACGGCGGCGCCTCGTTGCGCCTGAAAGTGCTGAAGGAGGTCTGGATCACGATCACCCTGCTCGCCACCGTGGGAGTTCTGATTACCGCCGTCATCACCGCGGTGGCCGCGTATTTTGTTCTCGCCGTGCCGATCATGGTCGCCCTGCTGCTGGGAGCGGCGATCGCGTCGACCGACCCCGCGACGCTGGTGCCCATATTCCGGCAGGTGCGCATCAAGGACAGAGTCGCCCAGACGGTGATGAGCGAATCCGCGTTCAACGACGCGACCGGCGCGATCGCGACCTTCGCGGTCCTGGCGGTCGCCACCGGGACCGGCATGTTTTCGCTTCAGGGCGCTTTGATCGATCTGTTGAAGCAGTCCGGCATCGGCATCATCGCCGGCGTCATGCTCGGTTACGCAGCCGCATGGCTGATCGCGCACGAGAAGTACGCTTTCCTCGCGGAGTACGCGCCGGCCGTGACCCTCATGGCGGTGATCGGCGCGTATCTGGGCGCCGACGGTCTCCAGGCGAGCGGCTTCATGGCGGTGTTCGTGTTCGGCATCGTGCTCGGCAACAAGGATTCGTTCGGATTCCGCATGGAGCCAGGAGAGGCGCGCAAGCTTGACGAATACGTCGCAACGACTGCATTTCTCATGCGCATGTTCATATTCATCCTGCTCGGATCGCAGCTGAATTTCGCGCTGATCACTCGCTACCTCGTCGGCGGCGTAGCCGTGGTTACCGTGTTCATGCTCGTCGCCCGCCCAGCCGCGGTGTTCCTGTGCGCGGCGCCGGATCGG
Organism: Burkholderiales bacterium; assembly: GCA_036522335.1. Classification (GTDB taxonomy): domain Bacteria; phylum Pseudomonadota; class Gammaproteobacteria; order Burkholderiales; family SG8-39; genus VBDM01. The sequence continues at coordinate 11,368 of DATDGA010000231.1, read as the reverse complement.
CGCGCGAAATGGAGCCTCAACGAGCTGTTGTTCATGTGCTGGACGCGCGAAACCGGCGTGATCCCGGCGGCGCTGGCAGGATTGCTGGTCGGTCTGAAGGCGCCCGGCGCCGAGATCATCGCCTCGATCACCTTCATCGCCATCGTGATGACGATCATCATCCAGGCCACCACGACGAGGTGGCTCGCGCGGAAGCTCGGGCTGTTGGTTCAGAATTGAGCGCATCCTCGCGATGGTCCGTCAACGGCTTGTGCGCGGGGAATCGCTTCGGGCGGGGTGTCCGATGCTCGTCGGGTTACTTGGGCGGCTGCATCCACTGCTCGCATTGCCAGCGCACCACATCCGGGAACGATCCTGATTCCTTGAGCCGCGCGCGCAGCCGGCGCGCGTCGTTGGCGGAATCCTGCGCGCCGATCAGCAGACCCTGGACCAAGGGACGGCAGCCCAGTTCCTCAGCGTGCGGCGCGATTCGGGGAAAAGTCGCGGCGAGGTCTTGCCGCATCGACGCGCTGCGGTTGTTGCAGGGATCGATCAGGCTCGCCTCCATCCCGTAGCGGCAAGCCTGGAAACGGTTGTAGCTGTAGACGAGATAAGGTTCCGCGGAAATCGGCTGGGGACGCTCCAGCCGCAAATAGCGCGCCAGCACCTGCGCGTAGGCCGCGATCGCGGCGGCGCGATCGACCGAGAGCGGCGTGTCGCAAACGCGGATCTCGACGGTGCCGAACTCGGGCTTGGGACGGATGTCCCAGTAGAAATCCTTCATGCTCTTGACGATGCCGAAGCCGTGCATTCTCGAAAAATAAGCTTCGAACTCCGCCCAGTCATGTACCAGCGGCATTGTCCCGCTCAAGGGGAAGGCGCTGACCGCGGACAGTCGCGAGGAATCGAACAGCGTGTCCTCGCCCTGCTGGAAAGGCGAGGACGCGGACAGCGCGATGAAATGCGGCACATACCGCGAGAACATGTGCGTGAGGTAGACCGCCTCGTCGCCGTCGGCGCAACCGACGTGGATGTGCTGGCCGAAAACGGTGAACTGCTTCGCGAGGTAGCCGTAGAGCCCAGCAAGGTGATTGAAGCGCTCGGTGTCGTAGATACGGCGGTCGTTCCATTTCTGGAACGCGTGTGTCCCGCCCCCGGCGATGCCGAGATTGAGCTTGCGCGCGGCGGCGGCGATGGCATTCCGCATGGTCCGAAGTTCGGCGACGAGCTTGCCGTGCCTTTCGTGCACCGAGGTGCTCATCTCGACCATGCTCTCGGTGATCTCCGGTTTGATATCGCCCGGATGTTTGCTCTTCGCCAACGCGCCGAGCAGGTCGGAGGCACCGCGCGTGAGGTTGTAGTCGCGGGTGTTGACGATCTGCAGCTCGAGCTCGACTCCGAGCGAGAGCGGTTGCGAGGGCTTGAACGGAAGCTCGCCCACGAAATCAGCTTTTCGCTGCCGGTTGGGGCCGCGTTTCCCCCGCGAGCTTGAACGCAAGCTGGGTCAGGATCGGCCCGGTGATTTCCAGCAGCACCACCGCCGGCAGCACCACGCTCGCCAGCGTGCGACCAAACTCCGGAAACAGCGACTGCGTGTCCTGGAGCATGATGACCGCGAGTCCGGACATAGGCGTCAACGCCAATGCAAGCAGCAAGCCCTGGCGCACCTGTATACCGCCGCCAGGAACGAAGGCGAGAATACCCAACGCCTTGCCAGCAAAGCGCACGGCGACAAGCGAGGCGCCGATCACGATGCCGCTCCGCGCCGCGTGCAGGTCGAGGCTCGCGCCGGCGAGCACGAAAAGAATCAGGAAGAATATCTGCCCGGTCAGGCCGAAGTCGGGTGCGGCGAGGCGATAGTGCTTGTCCAAGTTGCGAACCAGGGCGCCGTAGGCGAGCAAGGCGAGCAGCACCGAGAGTTTCAGTGCGATCGCCGCGCCTATCGTCGCAAGAATCAAAGCGATCAACAGCACTGCCTGGATCTCTTCGCGCTTGCCGAGCCACTTGAGCAGCGCGAGGGTCGTTGCACTTGCCGCCAGTCCCAGGGCGAATGAGCCCGCGAGCAGATACATCGGGTGCAGCAGGATCGTCCAGCCGCCTCGGTATTCGAGGTAGAGCCAGGGGATCAGGGCGGTCAACGCGAGCACCGCGATGCTGCAGTTGAGCGCCGTGAGCAGCAGAGCACGCTCGGTCACCTGGCCTTCTGCGCCGAGATCTGCGGTGATGCGCATCACCACCGCCGGCGAGGTGGCGACCGCGATCGCCGCAGCGGCGGAAGCGTGCAGGACGTCCAGCGCGAAAAAGTAGCGCAGCGTGAAATAGACTAGGCCCGCGCCCAGGGCGCATTCAGCGAGCGATGTGAGCGCGAGCCGCGGCGAGCGCTTGAGCCACCTCAGATCGATGCGGTGCCCCAGCTCGAACAGGATGATTCCGATCGAGATGTCGGCGAAGGGGCGCAGTTCGTGCAGCAACGTCTTGTCGATGAGCGCAAATCCTTCCGGACCGAGGGCGAGGCCGGCGGCGGCGTAGCCGGTGATGCGGGGCAAGAACAGCACGCGCCTGGCGATCTCGCCTACGATCACTCCGGCGAGCAGCAGCACGCCGAACCAGATGATCTGGTTCGGCGGCAGCGGTGCAGCGGGCAAAAAGAATAAATCCGGCATGCGCAATGCTCCCGGACAAATCAATTCCAGCGATGCAGCGGATGCGGCGTTGTTATGACCGGCGTGGCGAAATTGCCGGCGTCTGTAGAAAGGCTTGCCGCGAACAAGACCGCGGGAGCCTCCCCGAAGTGCCTAAGTTTAGCCTCGAACTAGGATAATGTGAACGCGGTAAGGCCCGTGCGCGCCGAGCACGATCGTCTGGTCGATGTCGGCGGTGCGCGAAGGGCCCGACACGAAGTTGATCGCACGCGGCAGTTGCCCGAACTCCGCGCGCGCGAGGGCCCAGGCGTCTTCCATGTGGGCGACGATGCGGCCTGCGGACACCACGGCGACGTGCGTCTCCGGCAGGAGGCTCACGGTAGAGGGCGTATCGGGTCCGGAGGCGAACATGAGCGTTCCCGTCTCGGCGATCGCGGCGAACGCGCCGGTCACGCCGACGGCGTCGTTGCCGTTCGCCTCCCGCGGTTCGAGTGCGAGGCCTGCGCCCTTCCAGTCGAGATCGGCCAGCTGCGGCCAGATGCAGCCGGCGAGGGGCAGGTTGTTCGATTTCAGGTAGCGCGCGACCGCGGAAGGAACTTCCGCCTTTGCGGCGACTTCCTCGGTCGTGCTCTGCATCGATTCAGCACGGGCGCGGAAGCGCGTGACGAGATCCGCTTCGACCTTCGGCAGCGTGCCGCGGGGGTGGGCACGCAGGTAGGTCTCGACCGCTTCCAGCTCGGCCTGTGACGGCGTGTTTCCGCCGCGCCCTTGCGCCTTGCGAATGCGGGCGAGAATCCTTTCCCGCGCACTCACTCGAGAGCTTTCACCATGTCTTCGACGACTTTCTTGGCGTCACCGAACACCATCATGGTCTTTTCCATGTAGAAAAGCGGATTGTCCAGGCCGGCGTAGCCGGCGGCCATCGAGCGCTTGTTGACGAGCACCGTGCGCGCCTTGTGCGCCTCGATGATCGGCATGCCGTAGATCGGGCTGCCCTTTTCGTGCGCGAGCGGATTCACCACGTCGTTCGCGCCGAGCACCAGCACCACGTCGGTGGTGCCGAGCTCGCCGTTGATGTCCTCCATCTCGAACACCTGGTCGTAAGGCACTTCGGCCTCAGCGAGCAGCACGTTCATGTGGCCGGGCATGCGGCCCGCGACCGGATGGATCGCATAGCGCACGTTGACGCCCTTGGCGATCAGCTTCTGCGCCATCTCCTTCACCGCGTGCTGCGCCCGCGCGACCGCAAGCCCGTAGCCCGGCACGATCACCACCGACTCGGCGTTCGCCAGCAGGAAGCTCGCATCTTCGGCCGACCCCGAGCGCACCGTCTTGTCGCCGGTGCCTGCGGCCGCAGTGCCCTCGGCCGCGCCGAAGCCGCCCATGATCACCGAGATGAAAGAGCGGTTCATCGCCTTGCACATGATGTAGGAGAGGATCGCGCCCGAGGAGCCGACCAGGCTTCCGGCGATGATCAGCATGGTGTTGTTGAGCGAGAAGCCGATGCCCGCCGCGGCCCAGCCCGAGTAGCTGTTGAGCATCGAGATCACCACCGGCATGTCGGCGCCGCCGATCGGGATGATGATGAGCACGCCGAGCGCAAAAGCGATCGCGAGCATCGCGGAGAACGACATCCAGGCCTTGCCCTCGGCGAGGAAGAACGCGAGACCGAACCCGACCATAACAAGAGCGAGCGCCAGGTTCAGCAGATGCTGGCTCTTGAACGTCACCGGTGCGCTCGAGAAGAGGCGGAATTTCTTGCCCAGGCCGGCGAGCTTGCCGAAGGCGATCACGCTTCCGGAGAACGTGATGGCGCCGACGAAACTGCCGATGAAGAGCTCGAGGCGGTTGCCGCGCGGCAGCGGGTCGGATTCGCCGAACGCGCCGGGGTTGTTCACCACGGCGACGGCGATCAGCACCGCCGCCATGCCCACCAGCGAGTGCATCGCCGCGACCAGCTCCGGCATCTGCGTCATCTGCACGCGCCGCGCGACGAAAGCTCCGACCATGCCGCCGATCGCCATGGCGACGAGGATGTACGCGACCTTCTTCGTCACGGCGAGTGTCACCAGAATGGCGATCGCCATGCCGATCACGCCGAAGAGGTTCCCGCGCCGCGCCGACACCGGCGAGGAGAGGCCCTTCAGCGCGAGGATGAAAAGGACGCTTGCCGCCAGGTACCAGAGCGCGAGCTGATTGGCGCTCATGCCTTGTCCTTCTCCGCCTTCGGCGCTTTCTTCTTGAACATCCCGAGCATGCGTTGCGTCACGAGGAAGCCGCCGAAGACGTTGACTGCGGCCAGCCCCACGGCGACCGCGCCCAGGATCGAGCCGAAATCGGTCTCATAGGGGCCCGCGGCGAGAATGGCGCCGACGATGATCACGCTGGAAATCGCGTTGGTCACGCTCATCAGCGGCGTGTGCAGCGCCGGCGTCACGTTCCAGATCACGTGATAGCCGACGAACACCGCCAGGACGAATACCACGAGATTGATGACGGTGGGGTCGATGGTTCCGGTCACGAGTTCCTCACGCCTTTCTGACGACTTCGCCGTTGATGCACACGAGGGACCCGGCGATGATCTCGTCGGAGCGGTCGAGCTTCAGCTCGCCGGTCTTGGGATCGACGAGGAGGTTCAGGAAGTTGAGCAGGTTCCTCGCGTAGAGGGCGCTCGCGTCCGCCGCAACCAGCGCCGGCAGGTTGGAGATGCCGACGAGCTTCACGCCGTACTTGACCACGATCTTGTCGCGCTCGGTGAGCGGGCAGTTGCCGCCCTGCTCGATCGCCATGTCGACGACGACCGAGCCCGGCTTCATGGCCTTCACCGTCTCTTCCCTCAGGAGGACCGGCGCGGGCCGGCCGGGAATGAGCGCGGTGGTGATGACGATGTCCGCGGCCTTGGCGCGCTCGTGCACCAGATCCGCCTGCCGCCGCATCCAGTCGACCGGCATGGGCCGCGCGTAGCCGCCGACGCCCTGCGCGATTTCGCGCTCCTCGTCGGTAAGATAAGGCACGTCGAGGAACTTCGCGCCGAGCGACTCGATCTGTTCCTTCACTGCGGGCCGCACGTCGGAAGCCTCGATCACCGCGCCCAGACGCTTCGCCGTGGCGATCGCCTGCAAGCCCGCGACGCCCGCGCCGAGGACCAGCACGCGCGCCGCCTTCACCGTGCCGGCGGCGGTCATCAGCATCGGCATGAAGCGGCCGTATTCGGCCGCGGCGAGGATCACCGCCTTGTAGCCGCCGATGTTCGCCTGCGAGGAGAGCACGTCCATCGCCTGTGCGCGCGTGGTGCGCGGCAGCCATTCCATGGCGAAGCAGGTGAGCCCTGCGGTCGCGTAGGATTCCATGGTCGCGCGGTCATAGGGATTGAGCAGGCCGACGATAATCGCGCCGCGCTTGAGCAAGCCGACCTCGGCGTCCTGCGGACCCCGCACCTTGAGCACGATATCTGCCGCGGAAAGATCCGCCGCGCCCGGAACGATTTTCGCGCCGGCCGCTTCGAATTCCTTGTCGGGAACGCTCGCGGCGACTCCGGCGCCCGACTGCACCAGAATCGTGTGGCGGCCGCCCGCAGCGAGCTTCTTGACGGTCTCGGGAGTGGCTGCGACCCGCGTCTCGCCCGGACGTGTTTCGGCTGGGATGCCGATGTTCATTGGATTTTTGTCAGGCGCATTCCGTGGCGGCCACGCCGGCCGAAGCGAACAGTGATGATACACGAGCGCCCAGGGCTCCCGGTCTGAGCCGGGAGCCCTGGGACTGACTCATCGTATCGGCGACGCAACCATTCCGGCCGCCTTGTGGCGGAGGTAAACCTTGGTGATTTCAGCCGCTATCGAGGCGAGGCACATGAAGGGAATCATGAAGACCCAGTCGCTGACGCTCAGCGGAACGGTGTCAAAGAAAGGATTGAGGAATGGCACATAAACGGAAATCAATACAACCAGGAAAGAACTGCCAGTCGCCCAGAGCATCCACTTGTTCGAGAAGAGCCCGCTCGAAAACAGGCTGTAGTGTTCGGACCGGGCCGTGAAAGCTCGCAGCAGCTCGGACACGCACAGGGTCACAAAGGCGATCGTTTGGGCGTGGCTCAGGTCTTCCGGATACATCTTAAGGGCCAAGAAATAGGCCCAAAGCACAGCAGCCGTCATCACGATCGCCTGCACCACCGTACCGATCTGCATCTCCCAGTTAATGACCGGTTCCTTCGCGGGCCGGGGAGGCAGGTTCATGATATCCGGGTCGCCCTTTTCCATGCCCAGAGCCAGCGCCGGAGCGCCGTCGGTGACCAGATTGAGCATCAGCAGTTGAACGGGCCGCAAAGGCAGCGGCCAGCCAAAGAGCATCGCCAGAAAGATAATCAAGATCTCGCCGATGTTGCAGGAAATGAGGTAATAGACGAACTTCCGGATGTTCGAATAGATAACCCGACCCTCCTCGATGGCCGAGACGATGCTCGCAAAATTATCATCCGTAAGCACCATATCGGCTGTCTCTTTGGCGACGTCCGTTCCGGTAATCCCCATCGCCAAGCCGATATTGGCGCGCTTCAGGGCGGGAGCGTCATTCACTCCATCGCCCGTCATGGCGACGACATGACCTCTGGCTTTGAAGGCATCGACGATCTTGGTTTTGTGGGTGGGGGAAACGCGGCAGCAGACACTCACCTGATCGATGACCTTGGCAAGTTCATCGTCACTCATCTTATCGAGCTCGGCACCGCTCAGAACTTTTCCGCCGGGAACAAGAATGCCGATCTCTCTGGCAATGGCTTCGGCGGTGTCCTTGTAATCCCCGGTGACCATGACGCTCTTGAGGCCCGCCTTCTGAGCCACCCTGACTGCCTCCTTGACCTCCGGTCGGGCCGGGTCGATCATCCCTAAGAGTCCCACGAAGACAAGATTCTTCTCGACCACATCTGAATTGCACTCGGCCGGCAGTCCATCCATTGGCCGGTAGGCCACTCCCAGGACGCGAAGGGCTTGACGAGCCATGTCCTGGTTGGCGGTTAACACCTCTTTGCGCTTTTCGGCTGTGAGGGGAATGGTTTTCCCGTTTTCGACGATGCCGTTGCAGATGTCCAGGATGATATCGGGTGCGCCCTTCACAAAGGCTACGGTGGGTGGGCACTCGAAGCTGAAAGTGGAGGCACCCTTCAGCTGGTGTATCGTCGTCATTCGTTTCCGGTCGGAATCAAAAGGGATCTCCTGGACCCGGGGAATTATTTTTTCCAAGTCTTTACGCCACAGGCCGGATTTGGCAGCGACGGTCACTAATGCCCCCTCCGTCGGATCTCCGATTATCTTCCAGGATTTTTCGCCTTTATCCTCACCGCTTTCCTCCAATTTGGCGTCATTGCAGAGTACCCCGCCGTGAAACAGGAGCGAAATACCTGGATCGGCATTTGGATTCAAGGGTTGACCCCCAGCCGAAAATTGCCCCTTTGGGCTATAGCCCTCACCGGTAACGTTGAATCTTTTCCCGCTCACCCATCCCTGAACGACCGTCATCTCGTTCTGGGTCAGGGTGCCGGTTTTGTCAGAACAGATGACCGTAGTGCAGCCGAGGGTCTCGACGGCACGAAGCTTGCGGATCAGGGCGTGGCGCCGGATCATCCGCTGCATGCCCAGGGCGAGACAAATCGTCACGACGGCGGGCAATCCTTCGGGAACCGCAGCAATGGCCAAACTCACGGCGGTCATGAAGAGTTCGACAATGGTTTTCTTCTCGGCGGTGAGATAGGCCACGACACCTTCATTGAAGATGGTCCTGAAGTTCGTGTCTATGACGATTCCGTAAAGAAAAATGACTCCGCATATTGCCAGGCAAACGATGCCGAGCACTTTTGCCAGCTGGTCGAGTTTTATTTGGAGGGGAGTTGCTTCGTCTTCGAAGGATTGGATCATCTCCGCGATGATGCCGACCTGCGTATGCATACCGGTGGCCGCGACGAGACCTTTGCCCCGCCCGTATCTCACAATGGTAGACATGAAGGCGGAATTTTTTCTGTCTCCGATCGGAATATCTTTGTCCAGGACGACGTTTGCCACCTTGTCCACCGGTACGGATTCCCCGGTGAGCGAGGCTTCTTCGACCTTGAGATTGACGCTCTCGACCAAACGCATATCGGCCGGAATGTAGTTCCCGGCTTCGACCAGGACGATATCTCCGGGAACCAGTTCGCGCGATGCAACAGTGATCTGATGCCCGCCTCGCATCACCTGCGCATTCGGTGCCGACATCTTTTTCAGGGCCGCCAGAGCCGCTTCCGCCTTTGACTCTTGGATGACTCCAACGACGGCATTCAAGGCGACGATGCTTATGATGGCAATGGCATCGATGTACTCCCCCAAAAGGAGTGAAACAATCGCTGCTACGATCAACAGAATGACCAGAAAGTTATTGAACTGGTCTAACAGCAGTGAGAGAAATCCGGGGCGCGGTTTCTCCTGGAGTTCGTTAGGCCCATGCTTTTGCAACCGCTCCTTGGCCTGTTCCTGGGTAAGCCCGTTTTCAAGATGCGTTTCCAGTTCGCTGGTGAGGCCGTCAACACTCTTGAAGTGACTTTCGTGAACTGTCATACACAAGACTCCCTATTTCAAGTTAAGGTCGCGCAAATTATAGAACTACTATGAACGCCGCGATGGTGGCGGTGCCGACGCTCGAGTTGCGGCTCGCCTGTGGCGAGCTTCTTGACGGTCTCCGGGGTGACTGCAACGCGCGTCTCGCCCGGACGCGTTTCGGCCGGGATGCCGATGTTCATTGGATTTTCATCGCGCGCATTCCGTGGCGGCCACGCCGGCCGAAGCGAACAGCGATGATACACGAGCGCCCAGCCGCCTGACTACGCGAGCGCGAGAGCCCGCCCCCGTATAATCGGTCCGCGAAAGTACGACAGGGCGCATCGGGGAGAAATCATGACGGTAAAGGTGCGGCGAGTGGTGACGGGGCACGACACCAAGGGACGCGCCATCGTCAAAATCGACGAAGTCTCGAAGAACATCGTGTCGAACCGGCCTGGAGCCTCGGCCTGCGTGATCTGGACTACGGAGTCCATCCCGGCCGACAACTCCGGGGATTCCGACGGGGCCGCGAGGAAGGTGGGGACGACCCTTCCCGGCGGCACGGTGTTCCGCGTCATCGAGTTTTCGCCCGGCGTCGCGCCGCGCGTCCACCGCACCGACTCGATCGACTACGCCGTGGTGATTTCAGGCGAGATCGACATGGAGCTGGAGAAGGGAACGGAGGTCCGCCTCAAGGCGGGCGACGTGCTCGTGCAGCGCGGCACCCTGCACAACTGGATCAACCGCGGCACGGCGCCCTGCATCATGGCTTTCGTGCTGGTCGATGCGAAATCTGCAGAGGGCGGCGGCAAGGTGCTCAGCGCGGTCGGGTGAGCACGTTTCTTCCGAGCCTCAGACGAGAATAAGAAACAGCGCCTGCCCGTCCCGTTCGAGTGCGCGCATGTCCTCGGCGTGCCGCGACAGGATCGCGGCGATCTCTGCCGCGGAGCAGTTGGCCCGGCGGATCCATACAACCTTCGGCGGAGCCCCCGCGAGCAGCGTTCGCTCGTGAAAATCGGAGTCCTTTGTGACCACCACGAACCCGTGTTCCTTGGCGTAACGCCAGACGTCTTCGTCACCGGCACGGGAAAGGCCGGCCGATTGCACGTGGATCGACTCTGGAAAGATTTCCCGAAGCGTTTCGACCAGCGAAGGAGACAGGTTCTGGTCGAGAAGAAGCTTCAAGCTTCGAGGGCAACCTGGCCGCGCTCGCGGTCAGCGGCGTAGCTCAAGCAGGCCTGGATATCCTCGGCCGTAAGGTAGGGGAAGTCCTTCAGAATCTGCTCGCGGGACATCCCCGAAGCCAGATAGTCGAGAACTTCGTACACGGTGATGCGCATACCGCGAACGCAAGGCTTGCCGCCGCGCTTTCCGGGCTCGATGGTGATGATGTCGCGATAGTTCATGGGAGCCCGCGAATTATATACCCTGTGCCCCGACTCGCCGCGCCGCATGCGTAGGGCAGCGAGCTGAAGGCGTCGGTCGAGAACGCCCTGTGAGGTTGCAGCCGCATCGACTGCAGCGCATCATCGTTCAGCCGATCTATTTCCTGGCAGGGTGAGGATGGGCGCGGCGTAGGGTCGGCGACACGACCTTGTCCGAGACGTGGAAGTCCCAGACCGCGGCGCCGCCGCTTGCGGCGAACTCCGCCACGAGTTTCGGCAGCTCGTCCAGATTCCTGACCGTCTTTCCCGGGAGCCCGAATCCGCGCGCGATGCCGGCGAAATCGCAGTGGCCGAACACCGACCCGTCCTCGGGCATTCCCTCCGAGCGGAGCTTGTGCAGCTCGGAGCCGTACGCGCCATCGTTCATCACGACGGTCAGGATGTTCAGCCGGTGGCGCTTGATGGTCTCGAGCTCCTGCACGTGCATCATCAGGCTGCCGTCGCCGTCGAACAGCACCACGGTTCGATCCGGGCGCGCGGCGGCCACCCCGATGGCGAACGAGATGCCGTTGCCGATCGCGCCGAACTCGCGGATGGTGAGGAACTTCTCCTGCGGACGCGAGGGCATCTGCGCGAAGAACCACGAGCAGTGGCCTCCCGAGTTCACCATCTCCCAATCGTGCGGCAAGGCCTTTTCCAGCGCCTCGACCACGTCGCGCGGATCGAGCAGCCCCGGCTCGATCTCGAATGCGTGGCTGTCGGGCTTCGAATCGCGGATGCGCGCCGCCATCGCCTCGCT
>DATDGA010000230.1:0-26310 GCA_036522335.1 Burkholderiales bacterium | reverse complement strand
GAAACCGGGCCTTCAGGGGATGCTGGTGGAGTTGAGGAGGATCGAACTCCCGACCTTCGCATTGCGAACGCGACGCTCTCCCAGCTGAGCTACAACCCCACGTGTCCGCAATTTTAGCTGCAATCCCTCGCGCCGACAATGCGATGGCGGCCGGTCTTCGCCGCAGTAGGGCGTTTGCGCAATGCAATCGACCGGCGCTATGATGCGGCCAGATTTTGCGCCGCAGGAGCATCCATGCAGATCAATCCGCCCTTCGGCTACAGCGAAATCGTTCCCCTCTACAAGAATCAGAAGGTACGTTTGCCGGCCTCCGGCGCGCTGCCGGAATTCTGTCGTGGGGTCAATGCCGTGCCGATTTCGTTTTCCGAACTCGGCGTGGCGTGCCGCGACTATCCTCTCGCGTTCATCACGGCCGACCCGGGCCGGAGCTTCATTCCGGTCGCGGTTCTCGGTGTTGCCGGCGGCGAAAATCTGTTTCTGCGCGACGGCCGCTGGGACGATTCAGTGTACGTTCCCGCTTATGTCCGCCGCTATCCGTTTTGCATGGCCCGCGTGACCCTTAACTCGGTAGAGCAGTCCGACCGCCTGATCTGCGTCGAGAAGAGGTTTCTTTCCGATGACGGAGAGCGCATGTTCGATGATGCGGGCGTGGCGCTTCCCCGCTGGCAACCGATCGAAAAACTTCTGAAGGAGTACGAGACCGACCTCGAGCGGAGCCACGAGATGTGCTCTATTCTCTCTGACTACGCGTTGTTAGAGCCTTTTACCATGCAGGCCCAGATCGCGAGCGCGCCCGACTTGCAACTGTCTGGTATGTACCGCGTTGACGAGAAGAAACTCGAATTCCTCAACGCCGCCCAACACAAGAACCTGATCAAGAAGGGCATCATGGGCGGCATCTACGCCCATCTGATTTCGCTGGAAAATTTCGCGAGGCTTGTCAGCCGAAAAGCAGCAGTGCGGCAGGTGCGTTAGCCGGCCGTCGCGGCGCGGTGCAATCGGTCGAGCACGCCCATCCAGGCCGGTGTATCCGGCGGCGTTTCCACCAGAATGACATCGGCGCCAGTCGCATCGAGCGCGCGCAGATTCGCGTACAGAGAATGCGCGTAGCCCGCGGCCACCGCCGGCACCACGATCACGAGCGACGGTGCAAGGCGCGGCACCGTTACCTCGAGGGCGAGCGCCGCGAGGCGCTGGCCCTTGTGCACGGACAGTGCTTCCAGCATGGCGACACGCTTCATTAGCTTCAACTTCGCGCGCGGCGCGTAATGCGTTTGCAGCATGCCCGGGGCGTGCGGCGCTTCGGCGTCGGGTGCGCGCGGCAGCGCGCCTATCGTCTGTTCGATGTCCGTCGCAAGAATACGTCCAGGACGCAGCAGCACCGGCTGGCCGCGCGAAAGATCGAGGATCGTCGATTCGATACCGACCTCGCAGGCACCGCCGTCGAGGACCATGTCCACGTCGTTGCCCAGATCGATGCGCACGTGCTCGGCGATGGTCGGGCTGATGCGGCCGAAGCGATTGGCCGAAGGCGCTGCCACCCCCCCGCCGAATGCGTCCAGCAGCGCCTGCGCGACTGGATGGGCAGGTGAACGCACGCCCACCGTGTCTTGGCCGCCGGTGACCGCGTCGGACACGCCAGGCGCGCGCTTGAGCACCAGCGTCAGCGGCCCGGGCCAGAAGCGCGCGGCGAGTTGGCGGGCCGCGTTCGGAATGTCGCGCGCCCAGCGATCGAGTTGATCGATGCCCGAAATATGAACGATGACCGGGTGGTGCTGTGGACGGCCCTTCACCTTGTACAGCCGCGCCAGTGCTTCCGGATTCGCGGCGTCGGCGCCCAGTCCGTACACCGTCTCGGTAGGAAAGGCTACCAAGCCGCCACGGCGCAGTATCGCCACGGCATCCCGAATCGGAACGGATTGGAGCGCGTCGACGTTCGCAGACAAGTGGAAGCGGGGCGAAGCCTGCGTTAGCCCGGGAGCTTGGCGTTTTTCACCGCTTCGGCTTGACCGGCGCGGAACTGGGCGAGACGTCTGGCGAGTTTCGCATCTCCCTGGGCAAGCATCGCGACGGCAAAGAGCCCCGCATTGGCTGCGCCCGCTTCGCCGATCGCAAAAGTCGCAACCGGAATTCCCTTGGGCATCTGCACGATCGACAGCAGGGAATCCAACCCGTGGAGATACTTGGAGGGCATCGGCACCCCGAGTACGGGGACCGTCGTTTTTGCCGCGATCACGCCGGCCAGATGCGCGGCACCCCCTGCGCCTGCGATGAAACAGCGAATACCCTTTGCGGTCAGCTCTTCCACCCATTTGGCGAGCGCATCGGGCGAGCGGTGCGCGGACAGGACCTTGGCCTCATAGGGCACGGAAAATTCGGTGAGCTGCTTTGCCGCCTCGCGCATCACTTCCCAGTCACTGGCGCTTCCCATGACGATCCCGACGAGAGGCGAGCGGCTGGCCATTTTCATGACCCCAGTTTTTGCCCGGTCAGACGGAACAGGGCTTCGCGATATTTCTCGGACGTCCTCGCAACCACCTCCGGCGGAAGCCGCGGCGCCGGAGGAGTCTTCTTCCAGTCCAGCGTCTCCAGGTAGTCGCGCACGTATTGCTTGTCGAACGAAGGAGGGCTGATCCCGGGCCGATACTCGTCCGCCGGCCAGAATCGCGAGGAGTCCGCGGTAAGCGCTTCGTCAATCAGCACAAGATTTCCCTCGGCGTCGGTGCCGAACTCGAACTTGGTGTCGGCTATGATGATGCCGCGTGCCCGGGCATAGTCGGCCGCTTCGCGGTACAGCCGGATGCTGACGTCGCGCACCCTCGCGGCAAGGCCCTTCCCGATGAGTCTCTCCACCTGCTCGAACGAAATGTTTTCGTCATGCGCACCGGCCTCGGCCTTGGTGGCGGGTGTGAAGATCACCTCGGGCAGCTTGTCGGCCTGCTTCAGCCTTTTGGGCAGTGGAATACCGCAGACGGCGCCCGTGCTTTGGTAGTCCTTCCATCCCGAGCCGATGAGATAGCCGCGCACGACCGCCTCGATCGGCAGCGGCTTGAGTTTTTTCACGACGACCGCTCGGCCCATGACCTGAGCGGATTCCTCCGAGCCCTTGATCACCGTCTCGGGCGCAACACCGTTCAGGTGATTGGGCACGATGTGCGCGAGCTTCTTGAACCAGAAGTTGGACATCTCGTTCAGCACTGCGCCCTTGCCGGGAATCGGGTCGGGCAGCACTACATCGAAAGCCGACAGGCGATCGGTCGTGACGATGAGCAGGCGGTCGTCGCCTACGCCGTACATATCGCGGACTTTGCCTCGCCCGAGAAACGGCAGGCTCTTGATGCTAGATTCGTAAAGCGGGGCCGTCATCGCTACGCCGCCTGCTTTTCCTGGTCCGGGCGGTATTTGCCCTGCGCGGCGAGCCCGTTCATGCGGGCGCGGTGGTGGAATGCGCGTTGCGCGGCAGCGACGCTGCCGGACGCGCCGCGCCAGGCCTTGAGCGCGCAGTTCTGCAACGCACGGCTGTAGGAAAAGGTGAGCGGCCAGGGAAGTCCCGGCATCCTTGCCATTTCGTTGAGGTGCGCCGTCGCCGCCTCGTCGCTCTGCCCCCCGGAGAGAAACACGATGCCGGGCAACGCTGCCGGAACAGTCCGTTTGAGGCAGCGCACCGTTTCCTCCGCGACCCGTTCCACACCGGCCTGTTTGGGACAATCCTTGCCCGAGACCACCATCGACGCCTTCAGAACAGTGTGCTCGAGCGATACATTGTATGCGCGTAACGCCGCAAACACTGCGGAGAGCGTTGCCTCGGTCGCCTCGTAGCAGCGCTCGATCGTGTGCTCGCCGTCGAGCAGGACTTCGGGCTCCACGATGGGAACGATCGAGGCCTCCTGGCACAGCGCCGAATAGCGAGCCAGCGCGTGCGCATTGGCGAAAAGACAGGCGTGGCTGGGAATACCGGAACCGATGGTGATGACCGCGCGCCACTTGGCGAAACGAGCGCCGAGCCTGAAATACTCGTCCAGCCGACCCCGCAGACCGTCGAGCCCCTCTGTGATTTTTTCTCCGGGCGAGAGCGCAAGATCGTGCGTGCCTTTGTCCACCTTGATTCCGGGGATGATGCCTTTCCCCGCGAGGAATTCCGGAAACGGCTCGCTCCCGGCGAGCGTGCTTTGCCTGAGGGTCTCGTCGAACAGGATCACGCCGCTCACGAATTCCTCTATGCCCTTGGTCGAGAAGAGCAGGTCGCGATAGGCGCGGCGGTTCGCCTCGGTGCTCTCGACCCCGACCGACTTGAAGCGTTTCTCGCAGGTGCCGCTCGATTCGTCCGCCGCAAGCAGCCCTTTGCCCTTGGCAAGCATTGCTGCGGCAGTTTTGGAAAGTAGATTCTTATCCATGGAACGTTTTTCCCGTCTCTGATTGAGAATGAATGCCGAGGGCCGTAATTTTACCTTGCCTGGTGCCCACTCGGCCAAACGCGCCGACTCGAACTGAAACCTAACACGCGGTCTGGTGCCGTACGCGGCAGGTTGCGAGCACTTCGTCCGGATCCCGCCGCCACCAGTCGCCCGAGGACAGGATCTCGACTTCGTGAAAGCCGCGGTACCCGGCCTCTTCCATCCACGAGCGTATTAGCGGAAGGTCGATCACGCCGTCGCCCATCATTCCCCGGTCCGTGAGCAGGTCGGTGGTGGGCACCAGCCAGTCGCAGATATGGAACGCGAGCAGGCGCTTGTCGCCCGCGCGTTCGATCTGTGCCTTGAGCAAAGGGTCCCACCAGACGTGGTAGGCATCCACCACGACACCGAGGGCCCCTCCTGCAGCGGGATCCAGCTCGTCGCACAGATCGAGCGCCTGCGCGAGCGTGTTCACGCAGGCCCGGTCGGCGCAGTACATCGGGTGCAAGGGCTCGATCGCGAGCGGGACGCCTGCCGAGCGGGCGTGATCGAACACTTCGCCGATACCGTCCCTCACCATCTCGCGCGCGCCCGCCAGGTCTTTCGACCCCGACGGAAGCCCGCCAACCACGAGTACCAGGCATCTTGCCTCGAGTGTCGCAGCATCGTCGATTGCACGCAGGTTGTCGTCGATCGCGGCTTGACGCGTCCTGCGGTCCGCGCCCGGAAACATCCCTCCGCGGCACAGCCCCGTCACGGCGAGGCCGTTGTCGCGGATTGCTTTGGCCGCTTCCTTCGCGCCCATCTCGGCGAGTTTGTCGCGCCAGGGCGATATGCCCCGGATGCCGTGGCGGGCGCAGCCCTCGATCATCCGGCGCAGGTTCCACTTTTCCCGCACCGTGGCGGTATTGAGCGAAAGGAGTTCGGGATCGGGCGGAGTACTCATCCACCGACGCCGTTGACGGCGAGAAAATGCCTCATCCTGGATAGGGCCAGATCGGGATCGCGCAACAACCCCGCGGCATCGGCCAGCCGGAAAGTTTCCGCCAGATCCACCACCGAACGCGCCGATTGCTGGCCGCCGACCATGACGAAGTGTTCCTGGTGGCCGTTCAGCCACGCGAGGAACACGAGTCCCGTCTTGTAGAAGCGCGTCGGGGCCTTGAAGATGTGACGCGCGAGCGGCACCGTCGGCGCGAGGACGTCGTGAAAACCGCGTGTGTCTCCCGATGCCAGGTAGCCGAGGGCAGCGGAGGCAGCCGGGGCGATCGCGTCGAAAATGCCTAGCAGCGCGTCAGAATGGCCCTCCGAGTCACCCTCGATCAGGTCCGGGTAGTTGAAATCGTCCCCGGTATACATGCGCACGCCCTCGGGGAGCCGCCTGCGCATGTCGATTTCCTTCTGCCGCTCGAGCAGTGAGATTTTTATCCCATCGACCTTGGCGTGATCGGCTTCGATCACCGCGAGCGCCACGTTCATCGCCTTGCCGTGATTCTCCTCGCCCCAATAGCCGGCGAGTTGCGGATCGAACATCTCGCCCAGCCAATGGATGATCACGGGCCGCCTCACCTGGGAGAGGATGCGCGAGTAGACCTTCCTATAGTCGTCAGGCGAGCGCGCGCACGCAGCGAGTGCACGGCTCGCCATGAGAACGATGCGTCCTCCGAGCCTTTCGATCGCTTCACACTGTTCTTCGTACGCCGCGATTACCGCGGCCAACGTCACGGCGCTGGAAGGGGCGAGCTGATCGGTACCCGCACCACTGAACAGCACCGCGCCTTCGAGGTCCCTCGACGCCTCGATCGAGCGTCGGATTAGCGCGAGCGAGTTGTTCCAGTCGAGCCCCATGCCGCGCTGCGCCGTGTCCATGGCTTCGGCCACGCCCAATCCCAGCGACCACAGGTAGCGTCGGTAGGCCATGGTCGCGTCCCAGTCCACTGCCGCATCAAGCCAGGGATTCCCGGAGGCAAGGGGATCGGCAACCACGTGGGCCGCAGCGAGAGCGATACGATTGAACGCTTTCCTACCGGCGATGCCGAAGTCGCGCGGCGCGCTCAGCCGGAATTCCTCGAGCTTCCCCGCCAGCGAAGGCAACTTGATGCGCGTCGTCAGCTTTTCAGGCGCATTCATGCCCGCTCTACGCTTTAAGCCTGGGAACGTCGATCCAACGTCGCGTGCGCCAGGACTTGAGCGCGCAATCGACCAGTTGCAGCCCCTTCGCGCCTTCCAGCAGATTCCATCTGAACGGCGCACCTTCGCACACGTGTCGGATGAAGAGCTCCCATTCGATCTTGAACGCGTTGTCGTAGGCAGCGTCGTCCGGGACTTCCCGCCAGTCGGCAGCAAAGTCATGGGTCTGGCGCACGTCGGGATTCCATACCGGCCGGGGTGTTTCGGCAAGCGACTGGGCAAAGCACCGTGTGAGCCCGGCCACGGCCGAGCCCTTCGTTCCGTCCACCTGGAAAGTCACCAGGTCATCGCGGCGCACGCGCACGCACCACGAGCTGTTGAAATGGGCTACGACTCCGCCCGCGAGCCGGAAGGTCGCGTACGCGGCATCGTCCGCGGTCACCGCATACTTGCGGCCGTTCTCATCCCGGCGGGTCGCGATGTGCCGCGCACCGAGACAGGAAACGCTCTTCACTTCCCCGAACAGGTTGTCGAGCACGTAGCGCCAGTGGCACAGCATGTCGAGGATGATTCCGCCGCCGTCCTTCCGGCGGTAATTCCAGGAGGGTCGCTGCGCGGGCTGCTCATCGCCCGCGAACACCCAGTAGCCGAACTCGCCCCGGACCGAGAGTATTTTCCCGAAGAACCCGGCATCGCGCAGCGCCTTGATCTTCAGCAGCCCCGGTAGCCAGAGCTTGTCCTGGACGACACCGTGCCGAACTCCCGCCTTTTTGGCTGCCCGATACAGGTCGAGCGCTTGCGCGAGCGAGGTCGCGACCGGTTTCTCGCAGTAGATGTGTTTCCTCGCGGCGAGGGCTTTCTTGAGCAGAGCCGGACGGAGCTTTGTCGATGCAGCATCGAAAAAAACCGCATCTTCCCCATCCCTGAGCGCCGCATCCAGATCGGTGGTCCAGCGACGAATACCATGCTCTTCGGCGAGTTTCCTGATTTTCTCGACGTTGCGGCCGACTAGGATGGGGTCGGGTACGACAAACGTGCCGTCCGCGAGCCGCACCCCACCTTGCTTGCGGATCGCCATGATCGAGCGCGTGAGATGTTGGTTCATCCCCATGCGGCCCGTCACACCGTTCATGATGATGCCCAAGCGTTTCTGTGTCATGAGTTTCGGCCGGGATTCGCGCCCTCAGGCCCGGCGGTGTTCCCCCACTTTCACGATCTTCATGGTATTCGTGCCGCCCGCCTTTCCGATCGGCTCCCCGATAGTGAGGACGATGAGGTCGCCGTTCTGCACCACCCCGTTCTGGACCAGAACCTTTTCGGCCTCCTCCAGGAGCTCCTCGCGGTCGTCTCCGACGTACTTCACCATCAGTGGATAGGTGTCGCGGAACAACGCGCAGCGGTAGCGGGTCGTTGTCTGCGAAGTGAGGGCGTAGATCGGAACGCCGCAGTTGATGCGCGACATCCACAGTGCGGTCGACCCTGACTCGGTCAGCGCTGCGATCGCTTTCACCTTGAGGTGATAGGCGGTGAAAAGCGCCGCCATGGCAATCGATTGGTCCACGCGGGTAAAGACGCGATCGAGAAAGTCGCGGTCGAGTGTCACCTCGGCCGAGCTTTCCGCGACTTCGCAGATGCGGCTCATGGAGGCGATGGTTTCCACTGGGTACTTGCCGCTTGCAGTCTCCGCGGACAGCATCACCGCGTCGGTGCCGTCGAGCACGGCGTTCGCGACGTCCGAAACTTCTGCGCGAGTAGGCACGGGGCTCGAGATCATAGACTCCATCATCTGTGTTGCCGTGATGGTGAGCCTGTTCTGTTCGCGCGCGTGGCGAATCATCCGTTTTTGAAGCGCCGGGACCGAAGCATCGCCGACTTCCACGGCGAGGTCGCCGCGCGCCACCATGATGCCTTCGCAGCCCGACATGATGTCGGCGAGCGCTTTCGGCTCGACCGCTTCAGCCCGCTCGATCTTGGCAATGAGAAAAGCGTCTCCGCCGGCGGCGCGCAACAGTTGCCTCGCCATGTACATGTCTGCGCTCGACTTGGGAAAGGAAACGGCCAGATAGTCGACCTTGATTTTCGCCGCGGTGCGGATGTCCTCCATGTCCTTCTGTGTGAGCGCGGGAGCGGTGAGGCCGCCTCCCAATCGGTTGATGCCCTTGTTATTGGAAAGCACTCCCCCGTGGCGCACTCGGCAGTGGACCTCGTTGCCCAGGACCTTTTCGACCTCGAACACAATCCTGCCGTCGTCAAGAAGCAATACGTCTCCGGGTCGCACGTCGCGTGGCAGCTCTTTGTAGTCGAGGCCTACGCGTCCGACGTCTCCGATCTCGCGGTCGGCATCGAGGACGAAGGCATCGCCTGGGTTCAGAGTGACCTTGCCGTCCTTGAACTTTCCGACCCGGATTTTCGGGCCTTGGAGGTCGCCCATGATGCCGACCGTGCGCCCGGTCTTGCGGCAGGCTTGGCGCACCAGTTCGGCGCGGTGCTCATGGTCCGCCGCCGTGCCGTGGGAGAAATTCATGCGCACGATGTCAACGCCCGCGAGGAACATGCGCTCGAGCGTTTGGGGATCGCCCGAGGCGGGACCGAGTGTTGCGACGATTTTGGTGCTTCTAGGCATTGACCCTCCGGGGAACCGTTGTACTTTACCAGATGCTTATGAGGCCACTTCCTGCCGGGATGGCGCTGCGCGTGGCGCCATCCGGCAGGTCAAACGCTGCAGCGCCGGGGAACCGAGCACTGGCTTCCGGTTCCGGCCCCATAGCATCGACCGACCACTCAACGCACGAAAACCGTGCAGGGTGCGGCTTCGGTGTGACTTGGCCACGCACAAGCCTCCAAACCCGGTTTTTCGCAGCGAGCGCCCGGTTTCGGCTATATTTCCGGTCTGCGCCAGCGGCTGAGCCTTACTTACAAGGGAGGACCCCGTGCTTGCCACGCAGATTCGCCAGAAGGACGGCATCTTCTACTTTGGCAGCATCCGCGCGCCGGAACTGCTCGCCAAGGTCCGCTTCATCAGCCGCTTCTACGGCGAGGGCGAAGAGATCACCCCTTCGCGAGTCTCCCAGGACGACGAGATCGCGCAGTTCATCGCCAAGATCGAGCGCACCGACCGCGCGTTTCAGAGAACGCTGTCGCGCGCCAAGGTGCGCCAGCTCAAGAACTTCTACGAGACCGCGATCACCCAGCCGCCGATCCCCGGGACGGTGCTGCTGTTCACCTCCGAGAAGCTGCGCTTCCAGCCCGTCGCGGGCGCGGAGGGCGCGGGCCATCTGTCCGAGCCGCAGGCGAAATTCCTCATCATCGACGGTCAGCACCGGCTCGCCGCGTTGCGCTTCTATCTGGACGAACACCCGGACGACGCCAAGACAATCAATGTGCCCTGCGTGATATTCGACGGCAGGAGCGAGGATTTCGCCACCGAGATGTTCGTCATCATCAATTCAACGCCGACGCGCATCAACAAGAGCCACCTGATCGACCTGTACGAGCGCGTGTCCTGGGCAGAACCCCACCGCAAGTTCGCCTCGCGTTTGGTCGGCAGCCTCTATAGCGAGGGCGACAGCCCGCTGCGCTACCGCATCAACCGCCTCGGCGGGCGCAGCGCGCAGGACAAGTGGATCCTTCAGGCGGAACTGTTCAACGAACTTCACCGCTGGGTCAACCGCGACTGGCGCAAGATCCAGCTGGCCGGGGGTAGTCGTACCCAAGTACCGAACTACTATGGCATGGTGCGTGACTTTTTCAAGGCGGCCGAGCGCGTCTGGGGCGAGGCTTGGGGCCACGGCAACTACATGGTCACCAAGCCGGTGACTCTGAAGGCCATGCTGCGGGTATGCGCCGACCTCGCTCGCGAGGACGGCGATCCCGCCGAGGGCCGCGTCAAGCGCTGGGAAGAGCGGCTCGCGCCCTGGGGCGATCAGGTGAAGGCGTTCAAGTCGGAGGGCTTCTACGAGCGTTTCGCCGCCAAGGGCGAAGTCGAGCGCGTTGGGCGCGTGCATCGCGAGCTTGGGCGCGCCGCGGGGATCGAGACACGCGTGGCAAAGTCCTAGCAGGCTGTGGAAAAACGTTCCCGCATGGGAAGCGTTTTTCTACGGCCTCTGATCGGGGGATTCTAAAAGGGGGCGCGGCCCCTTTTTCAACAACCTCCTAGGCCTTGGCGCGCTGCTCCAGCACCTCGATCGCGGGCAGTTTCTTGCCTTCGAGGAACTCCAGGAAAGCCCCACCGCCGGTCGAGATGTAGGACATCCTGTCGGCGACTCCGTATTTCGCGATGGCGGCGAGGGTCTCGCCGCCGCCGGCGAGCGAATACCCTGCCGATCCGGCAATCGCCTGGGCAATGGCCTTCGTTCCCTGCCCGAATTGATCGAACTCGTACACGCCGACCGGCCCGTTCCAGACGATGGTGCCCGCTTCGGAGAGCCTCTTTGCGAACGCGGCGGCAGTGTGCGGGCCGATATCGAGGATCAAGTCATCGCTGCCGACTTCGGCCGCGGGCTTGATCACGGCCTTGGCAGTTGCCGAAAATTCTTTCGCGCAGACGACATCCACCGGCAACGGGACTTCGGCTCCCTTGTCGCGCAGAATCGCCATGATCTTTATCGCCTCGCCCACGAGTTCCGGTTCGGCCAGCGACTTTCCGATCTTCATGCCCGCCGCAAGCATGAAAGTGTTGGCGATACCTCCACCGGGGATCAGGCGATCAACTTTTCCGATGAGCGCGGCAAGAACCGCGAGCTTGGTGGAGACTTTCGCTCCCGCGACAATCGCGACGAGCGGGCGCGCGGGACGCTCGAGCGCCTTGGACAGTGCCTCGATTTCGGCCACCATTAAGGGGCCAGCGCAAGCCACCGGCGCGTACTTCGCGATGCCGTGGGTGGTCGCTTCGGCGCGGTGCGCAGCGCCAAAGGCATCGTTGACATAGACATCGCATAGCGCCGCCATCTTTTTTGCCAGCGCATCGTCGTCCTTCTTCTCGCCTTTGTTGAAGCGGCAGTTCTCGAGCAACACGACCTTGCCCGGCTCGACTGAAACACCTTCCAGCCAGTCGCGCCTGAGCGGGACATCCCTCCCGAGCAGCGCCGAGAGATGCTTCGCGACCGGGGCGAGCGATTCCTTCTCGTCGAGCTGTCCCTCGACCGGCCGGCCGAGATGCGACACGAGCATGAGGCGGGCGCGCTGCGCCAGAGCCTGCCTGATTCCGGGCAGCGAAGCTCGGATGCGCGTGTCGTCAGCGATTTTCCCGTCCTGGATAGGAATGTTGAAATCGACGCGCATGAAGACCCGCTTTTCGCGCAGGTCGAGATCCAACATCCTGAGGACGGACATGAATATCGGGTCGGCGGCTACGCGCTCAATCCTGCCTTCAGCGCGCGTTCATCAACGCGACCGTCGCGTCCAGCATCCGGTTGCTGAATCCCCATTCGTTGTCGTACCACGAAGACACTTTTACCAGCGTGCCCTCCGACACCTTGGTGAGCGTGGAGTCGAAGATGCTCGAAGCGGGATTGTGGTTGAAATCGCTCGAGACGAGCGGGTCCTTGTTGTATTCGAGGATGCCCTTCAGGTCGGTTTCGGACGCCTGCTTCACCGCATTGTTTATTTCGTCCACCGTGGTGGCGCGCTTCGCCACGAAGGAGAGATCGACGATCGATACATTGATGGTGGGCACGCGGATGGAGTAGCCGTCCAGCTTGCCGTTCAGGTGCGGCAACACCAGGCCCACCGCCGCGGCAGCGCCGGTCTTGGTCGGAATCATGTTCATGCTGGCCGAACGCGCCCGACGCAGATCCTCGTGATAGACGTCGGTCAGCACCTGGTCGTTGGTGTAGCTGTGCACCGTGGTCATCAGGCCGCTCACCACCCCGATGCGATCATCCAGCGCCTTGACCAGCGGCGCCAGGCAATTGGTCGTGCACGAGGCATTCGAGATCACCGTGTGCGCGGCCTTCAAGGTCTTGTGGTTCACCCCGCAGACGATGGTCGCGTCCACATCCTTTCCGCCCGGCGCCGAAATGATGACTTTCTTCGCCCCGGCCGTCAGATGCGCGGAGGCTTTCTCCTTGCTGGTGAAGAGTCCGGTGCATTCCAGCACCACGTCCACCTTGAGGTCCTTCCAGGGCAACTCCGCCGGGTTGCGCTTCGCGCAGACCTGGATGCGGTCACCGTTCACCACCATCGCCTCGCCTTCCACTGCCACCGTGCCGGGAAACTTCCCATGCACCGTGTCGTAGCGGGTCAGGTGCGCGTTGGTCTGGGCGTTGCCGAGATCGTTGATGGCGACGAACTGCAGGTCGTGCTTCTTACCACTTTCATAGTGGGCTCGCAGAATGTTACGCCCGATGCGGCCGTAACCGTTGATGGCGACTCGAATGGTCATACAGAAGCTCCTCGGGCTTTCCTTCAATTCAAAACGTTCTTGACGGCCTTGACCACATTCTCGACTGTGAAGCCGAAATGGTCGAACAGCTTCGCGCCTGGAGCGGATTCGCCGTAGCGGTCGATACCAACCACCGCGCCATCCAGGCCTACGTACCTGCGCCAGAAGCCCGTAACGCCGGCCTCGACCGCGACTCGAGGCAAGGTCGGAATCAGGACCACATCCCTGTACATCGGCGGCTGACGGTCGAAAACCGAGGTACAAGGCATCGAAACAACGCGCACCTGCAAGCCCTCCTCGGCTAGTTCTTGCTTCGCGCCAAGCGCGAGCTGCACCTCTGACCCGGTGGCGACGATCACTGCTTTGGGCTCTTGTACATCTGCAAGAACATAACCGCCGCGTTGTATCGCTGAGACCGTATGAGCGTCGCGTCTTTGAAACGGCACGTTCTGCCGGGTAAACAGAAGCGCGGCCGGCCCGTCCCGGCGCTCGATCGCTGCAATCCACGCGACGGCCGACTCCACCGTGTCACAGGGTCGCCACACGTCCAAGTTCGGAATGAGGCGAAGCGCCGCAGCGTGTTCGACAGACTGGTGCGTGGGGCCGTCCTCGCCCAAACCAATCGAGTCATGGGTGAAAACGAAAATCGAGCGCAGCTTCATCAGCGCCGCCATGCGTAGCGCATTCCTCGAGTAGTCCGAAAAGGTGAGGAAAGTGCCACCGTAGGGAATGAAACCGCCGTGCAGCGCGAGGCCGTTCATGATCGCGCTCATGCCGAACTCGCGGACGCCGTAATAGATGTAGCTGCCCCCGCCCGTCCTTCCCACGGCTTTCGAGCCCGACCAAAGCGTGAGATTGGAACCAGTCAGATCGGCCGAGCCACCGATAAGCTCTGGCAGTATCGGCGCAAGATCTTCGATCACGTTCTGGGACGCCTTGCGTGTGGCGATGGTTTCGGCCTTTGAATTAGCGGCTTGCAGCAACGCCGCGCAATGCGAGCTCCAGTTAGGGGGCAGCGCGCCGGCAATGCGGCGCTTGAATGCAGCCGCAAACTCGGGGTAGGTCCTGGCATAACCGGCAAGCTTCTCGTTCCAGCCGCGTTCGAGTTCCGCACCGCGCTTTTTCGCATCCCAGCCATCGTAGACCTGCCGCGGCACTTCGAACGGCGCGTGGTTCCAGCCGATCGCGGTCCGCGTGGCCGCCACTTCCTCCGCTCCCAGCGCCTCGCCGTGCGCCTTGGCGGTACCGGCGCGCTTGGGCGCGCCCTTGCCGATCACGGTCTTGCAGCAGATGAGGCTGGGTTTGTCCGCGACCGCCTTAGAGGCGCGAATGGCGCGATCGACCGCCTCGACGTCATGACCATCCACGTTCGGGACCACGTGCCAACCGTAGGCCTCAAAACGCTTGGGCGTATCGTCGCGGAACCAACCCTGCACTTCACCATCGATGGAAATCTTGTTGTCGTCGTAGAGTGCGATCAGTTTTCCCAAGCCGAGTGCGCCGGCGAGCGAGCAGACTTCGTGCGAGATTCCTTCCATCAGGCAACCGTCACCGACCGACACGTACGTGTGGTGGTCGACGATATCGAAGCCCGGGCGATTGAATTCGGCGGCGAGAACGCGTTCGGCGATCGCCATGCCCACCGCGTTTGCCAAGCCCTGCCCCAAGGGGCCGGTCGTGGTCTCCACGCCCGGCGTAAGGCCATGTTCGGGGTGACCCGGCGTCTTTGAATGCAGCTGGCGGAAGCGCTGGAGCTCGTCCATCGGTAAGTCGTAGCCCGTAAGATGAAGCAGCGCATACAGCAGCATGGAGCCATGACCGTTCGAAAGTACGAAGCGGTCGCGATCGGCCCATTTCGGGTTCGCCGGATTGTGCCGGAGGTGCCGGCCCCAGAGCGCAAGCGCAATCTCGGCCATCCCCATGGGCATGCCGGGATGGCCCGAATTCGCCGCCTGCACGGCGTCCATTGCCAACGCACGAATCGCGTTGGTCAATTCCTGGCTCATGTACGGGGAGATTCTGGAGGATGGGTTGAGACCTTATAATTATCGGCGAATCTCGCTCGCTTGGCGAGAGAAAATCCCTTCGGAGGAACAGTGAGCAAACAGAAACTGGCGTTCATCGGACTTGGCGTGATGGGCTCACCCATGGCCGGCCATCTGGTGACCAAAGGTGGCCACGAGGTCACCGTCTACAACCGCACCCGCGCCAAGTCGGAAGCTTGGGTGGCCAAGCACGGAGGGCGCTTCGCGGACACGCCGTCCATGGCCGCCGATGGAGCGGAAATCGTGTTTTCCTGTGTCGGCGACGATCCGGATTTGCGCGAGGTAACCCTGGGCGCAAAGGGTGCTTTTCAGAAAATGGCGAAGGGTGCGATATTTGTCGACCACACAACCGCTTCAGCAAGAGTTGCGCGTGATCTCGCGGTGGAGGCGAAAAGGCGCGGCTTCGAATTCCTAGATGCGCCAGTTTCTGGCGGGCAAGCGGGGGCGGAGAACGGGCAGCTCACCGTGATGGTGGGAGGCACCCCCGCCGCGTTTGAGCGGGCGAAGCCGGTCATCGCCCATTTCGCCAAGGCAGTCACGCTGATGGGCCCCTCCGGCGCCGGCCAGTTGACCAAAATGGTCAATCAGATCTGCATCGCCAGCCTTGTTGAAGGCCTTGCGGAAGGTCTCAATTTCGCCATCAAGGCCGGGCTTGACGCCAAACTCGTTCTTGACGTGATTTCCAAAGGCGCCGCGCAGTCCTGGCAGATGGAGAACCGCGGCAAGACCATGGTTGACGACAAGTTCGACTTCGGGTTCGCGGTGGACTGGATGAGAAAGGATCTACGCATCTGCTCCGAGACCGCAGGGGAGATTGGCGCGAAGCTGCCAGTCACCGAGACGGTCGCCGGCTTCTACGATGAACTATCGAAAATGGGCGGAGCGCGCTGGGATACCTCAAGCCTGATCCGGCGGCTGCGCCGCGCCTGACCGTTTCTGCGGGGCGACAGCACCGCCACGGCCCTCTATGAGCGTGCCTTTCCAGTGGCCGGCGGGTTACGCGCCGGCCATCGAACCTCCTGCCGAGGCTCCGGAGCCCTCGCTCTGGTTCCTTTTCCGCGGATCTGAGCTTCTGGTCACCGCCGCGTCGGCCGTCGCACTTCCCCATTGCAAACACCCCAATAGTTTGGGTATGATGCCCCAGCGAATACAATATCTTGGGGTTCTCAGCGAGCAGCATTGCTTCGCCGCCGAGCTTGCGGCGAGTGTAGCGGCGCCGCAGGGGTGGGTGTGGCAGGGCTTGCGCGCGCTGTTCGGCGCGCTGGATGATGCGCAGTTCGCTCTGGCCGGCCGGGCGCTGCAGATCGTCGACTGGGATCGCACGCATCAGTATTGTGGTGCGTGCGGAGTGGCAACAGTGGCGCGTACGACCGAGCGCAGTCGCGAGTGCCGGGGCTGCGGGCTGGTAGCGTATCCGCGGCTTGCGCCGGCTGTGATGGGGCTGGTGCGGCGCGAGCGAGAGTTGCTCCTGGCGCGCTCGCCGCGGTTCACCACGGGCGTGTACAGCGCACTGGCCGGGTTTGTCGAGCCGGGAGAGACGTTGGAGCAGTGTTTGGAGCGAGAGGTCTATGAGGAAGTCGGGATCACCGTGTGCAAGGCGCGCTACTTCGCCAGCCAGCCTTGGCCGTTTCCGCATTCGCTCATGATCGCGTTCTTCGCCGACTATTACAGCGGCGAAATCCGCGTCGACGGAACGGAAATCGAAGACGCGCAGTGGTTCGACGTGAGAAATTTTGAAAATTTGCCGCGGTTGCCTGCTAGAATCAGCATCGCTCGCAGGCTGATCGATGCGGCAAAAGGGGAGATGCTTGCATCGTAGTTCGGCATCTCGGTTATCAACGGTCGTGGGGATTTATGCAAATTGGACGGACTGCACATTGTTGCGAATCTGTACCGTTGCGGGGGGGATGCACGGTATTTGACTGACGCAGCCGAGCTGCGTCGTTTTTGTCACGACTCCATCAACAGGGCCGGTCTCACGATACTCGGCGACCTGTTCCACGAATTCGACGGTGGCGGAGTCACAGGCACGGTGGTGCTGGCGGAGTCGCATCTTGCCATCCACACCTGGCCTGAGCTACAGAGCGTCACTCTCGACGTCTACGTCTGCAACTACACTCAGGACAACAGCGCCAAGGCGCGTCAGGTCGTCACGGATCTGATGGACCTGTTTGGTCCCGAGGAGCATGTGCAGCACGACGTGCCACGAGACAAGCGCCTGATGTACGAACACCTCAACGAGGACTACGGATTCTTCGTGCGCTCATCGAAACTCATCGAGACTTCCAAGACGCGCTTTCAGGACCTCGAGATCCACGAAACCCCGCAGTTCGGGAAACTCTTCCGGCTCGATGGTTGCTTCATGACCTCGGAGCGAGAGGAGTTTGTCTACCACGAAACCTTGATCCACACGGCCCTCGCCGCCCACCCGGCACCCAAGCGCGTGCTGGTGATCGGGGGCGGTGACGGCGGCGCGGCGGAAGAAGCGCTCAAACACCCCTCGGTCGAACAGGTCGTCATGGTCGAACTCGACGGGAAAGTGGTTGAGATCGCTAAGCAGCACTTCGCCACGATCCACCGCGGGGTATTCGACAATCCGAAGCTCAAGGTTCTGATCGAAGACGGCCTGAAGTACCTCTCCGACACCAAGGAGAAGTTCGACCACATCGCGCTCGACCTGCCCGACCCGATCGGCCCAGCGACCGCCCTCTACGAGGAGGCGTTTTTTCGGGACTGCAAGCGCGCACTCGCCCCTGGCGGGGTGTTGACCTTGCACATGGGTTCGCCATGGTCGCGGCCCGAGCGGGTGAAAATGCTCTACGGGCGGCTCGCCAAGATGTTCAAGATTGCGCGACCCTATACGATGTTCATCCCGCTCTACGGCTGTCTCTGGTCGATGTGCGCCTGCTCCGACTCGACCGACTCGGCGGCGGTCAACTCCGTCGAGATCGACAACCGCATCGCCGCTCGCGCGATCACTCACCTGCAGTACTACAACGGCGCCATCCACCAGGCGCAATTCGCGTTGCCGAACTTCGTGCGCGAGCTCACCGTGGATGCCCTGCCCAAGCCCAGACTGGTGGCTTCAAAGAAGCGTGCTGCCGGAGGCGCAAAGTAGCCTGACCGCGGATCCGATCAGGCTGGGGCGACCGTAGGAGTCGCCCCTTTCACCTTGGACTCGAGCTCAAGGAAGCGGAATTCAGGTTCTGGCCGTCTGCCGCTCACAATGTCAGCGAGCGCCCGGCCCGAGCCGCACGCCAAGGTCCACCCCAGCGTGCCATGTCCTGTGTTGATAAACAGGTTGGGATACTTGGCACGTCCGATGAGGGGCAAATTGTTCGGCGTAGCGGGCCGCAGCCCCGTCCAGTATTGCGCACGCTCCGGACGCCCCGCTTTGGGAAACCACTCAAAACAGCGTTTGACGAGCGCCTCGCAACGGCGCTCGTTCATCTCGGTGTCGTAGCCGTTCAACTCGGCAGTCCCTGCCACGCGCAAGCGATCACCGAGTCGTGAAATCACGATCTTGCGTGCGTGGTCGGTAAGACTCGTGAGTGGCGCTTCGTCGTCAGGCTCAAGCGGCAAAGTGATCGAATAGCCCTTCACCGGGTACACCGGCACCGAGATCCCGATTGGCGCAAGCAGGAGTGGGCTATAGCTTCCCAGAGCAACAACGTAGGCTTCCGCGCGGAGCGACTCCTCGATTCCCTTTTCGTCATCGATAACCACGCGCTCGATTGACCCCCGTGCGGCTTCCAGTCGCTTGACACTGACGTTAAAGCGAAAAGTCACTCCCAGGCTCTCACAGAGTTTGGACAGATTTCGGGTAAAAAGCCAAGCATCACCGCATTCATCGGAGGGCGCGAAGGCGCCGCCAACTACCCTCGCAATCCAGTGCTTAAGCGCAGGCTCGATCACAAGGCACTGTTCCGGCGTCTTGATTTCCGTATCCAAGCCACGTCCTCGGAACAGTTCGACCTGTCGTCTCGCGTGATCGAATTCCCTGTTGTTTTCGTAGAGGTGCAGAATGCCCTGCGTCTGAAAATCGTAGCGGATCCCCGTATCCTGCCGCAGCCGACGAAGCTCCTCACGGCTATACCGAGCGAGCGCCAACGCAGATTCGGTGTTGCGGCGAGTGCGGCCCGGCAGACATTCGATGAGAAAATGTAGGCCCCAGATCCATTGGGCGAGGTCGGCGCGCGGCCGGAAAAGCAGCGGGGCATCCTCGCGCCCTAGCCACTGCAGTATTTTCAACGGGGCAGTCGGGTTGGCCCACGGCTCTGAATGACTGACCGAAATCTGCCCGCCGTTTGCGAAACTCGTCTCGAGCGCCGCTTCGGGTTGACGGTCCACCACCAGCACCTCATGCCCGCTCTGCGCCAGATACCACGCGCTGGTCGTGCCGATGACGCCCGCACCGAGAACGACCACTCTCATTGCCGCCTCCAATAAATGCAATGGGGGGAAAGCTTGCGCTTTATCCCCCCAATCCGCCCGAGAGCTGCGATTCCGTGTAGAGCGATTGTGAACTGCACTTTCGACGACGGCTCGCTCGTTGCAAGTTTATCGCGCCTGACTCCCTCGTGCGGAAAAGAATTTACACTCTTAGCTGTTGCGCGGCAAGAGAGTAATTCTCAGGACGGCGACAGAAGTTCTGCCACGAGTCATCCAAAACGACGCATTCTAGCCAAACCGGACTTTGACGAGCCATCCCTACGAACTGCGCTCGCTGGAACAGGAGCCGGCGCAGCGAAAGGAAATTATTTGCCGGAAAAGGGGACTACTTTTTGCCGTTGCTCGCCCAGCCCCTTGATGCCGAGGGTAACTACGTCCCCTGGCTTCAGCCATGCCTGGGTCGGCTTCATGCCGAGTGCGACCCCGGCCGGAGTCCCCGTGGTAATGATGTCTCCAGGGAGCAGGGTCATGTAGTTGCTAACGTAGGAAACCAGCTTTGCGCAGGAGAAAATCATGTTCTTGGTATTTGAGGACTGTCTGCGCTCGCCGTTGACGTCAAGCCACACATCGAGCGTCTGTGGATTAGCGATCTCGTCGGTCGTCACGAGCCATGGTCCGATGGGGCCAAAGGTATCGCAGCCCTTGCCCTTGTCCCATTGGGAAGACTGTAGTTGAAAGGCGCGCTCGGAAACGTCATTGACGATCGTGTAGCCTGCGACATGGTCCGGAGCTTTGTCCTCCGATACGTACTCGGCGCGGGTCCCAATCACGATCGCTATTTCTACCTCGTAGTCGAGCTTGGTAGAGTAGCGCGGCTGCTGAATGTCGTCGTTCGGACCGCCGATACAGGTTGTAGCCTTCATGAACACCACCGGCTCGGCGGGTATCTGCAGACCGGCCTCATGGGCGTGATCGACGTAGTTCAGACCGATCGCGACGAATTTGGAAATACCCGTATATGGAACGCCGAAACGCGGGTTCCCGCGAACGAGGGGCAAGGACTCCGGGCGAATCTTGCGCAGCCTCGTCAGCCCTTTGGAAGAAATCGTGTCCTGATCGATATTGGAGATGATGCCGGACAAATCACGCAACTGGCCTTGCGCGTCGATGACGCCCGGTTTTTCGAATCCATTTCTGCCGTAACGACAAAGCTTCATTTTCTGCTTCCTTTCTAGATCATTCATACCGCCGCATAGACAATTCGCAGCTCTTAGAGTGAGCGCAACAGGCGCAAGCAGGCGGGGCGATCGCCAATGGCCTGAGCCGACCGTTTCTAGCTCTGGCACGGCGTGACGAGAGCAGATCGTGCGGACGATCCTCGACTAAAGGTGTTCTCCCCGCTGTTTTTTTCGCTTGAGGATTATAGCAGGGGAGCACTAAAAAAAGCCGGAGTTTGTGTTGAATCAACGCGTTACTAGACTACGGTCCTAAGGGTTCCAGCTCAGGACGCCCTAGCAGCAGGGGGAAATCCTCGAATCGCCGGCAGCTCTGAAAGTTGGAGTTTGGATCCGGATGCCTACCTGCAGTGGAGATCGCTTATCCCGATCTCGCGCACGCGGGGGCCTTGTCAGGACATCAATTGCGCTTCCACTTGATCGAGCATCCTATCGAGGCTGTTTGGCCGGTCGGGCCGCGACCCGTGCGGGCGATCTGCACCATCGCATCGAACAACTCGCGTGGCGCATTGAGTACCGGCTCGCGCCCGGAGGCATCGAGGCGCCCCCGATAGTGCAGATCGAGAGCATCGTTGAAGCCGAAGAAATCGGGCGTGCACACTGCGCCGTATGCCTTCGCGACCTCCTGTGTCTCGTCGAGCACATACGGAAATGGGTAACGGAACTCCGCCGCCACTTTCTTCATGTTCTTGAACGAATCCTCCGGATATTGTTCTGGATCGCTCGACATAATCGCTATCGAACCGATGCCGTACCCTGCTAGTTCTCTGCAGTCGCGCACGATGCGTTGGCGCACTGCCTTGACATAGGGACAGTGATTGCAGATGAACATCACTAGCAGTCCGTTCGGCCCGCGGCTTGACGCGAGGTTGTAGCGACTGCCGTCGGTGCCGGGAAGTTCGAAGTCCGGTGCCTTAGCCCCGAGACCCGCGACGGATAGTTGAAGGATCGCCATAGGAACGTGGACAGATGCGTCTAGAATCCTAGCATGAAAACTTTCGCATCAGTGCCACGGTTTTTTGCTCCGCTGGGGCTTTCGCTCGGCGTCGAGATCGAACTTCCAGAGCGCGTGGTGCGTCACTGCTCTGTCCTGCGCCTGCGCAGTGGCGACACGGTCATTTTATTCAACGGAGAAGGCGGAGAATTTTCCGCCGAGCTGACGCGAGTGTCCCGTGGCGAAGCGCACGCACGCGTGATTTCGAAGCAGACCCCCGAGCGCGAGTCGCCGCTGGCCATCGAGCTCGCGCAGTGTGTGTCGAGCGGGGATCGAATGGACATTACCCTGCAAAAATCCACTGAGCTCGGTGTTTTCAGAATCGTTCCCGTCGCGAGCGAGCGCACCGTAGTGAAACTCTTGAAGGACCGGGCAGATCGGCGCCTCGCCCACTGGCGCAACGTCGTCGTTGCCGCCTGCGAGCAATGCGGGCGAAATCGCGTCCCGGAAGTTGCGGCAATTACGGACCTCTCAGCCTTTCTGAGCCGAGCGGCGAGCGATGGACTTCGGCTGCTTCTGGTACCGGACGCGGATCGGGACTTGAAACAGCTTGAGCCTCCCCGCGAGGTGACACTTCTGGTCGGACCGGAGGGAGGGCTCGCACCTCACGAGCGGCAGCGCGCGGAAACGAGCGGGTTCATCCCGATACGTTTCGGGCCACGGATACTCCGTACGGAGACCGCTCCGCTTGCCGTAGTCGCGGCGATGCAGGCGCTCTGGGGCGATTGCTAGTCCCTCTCAGCGATTGGCGTGACTGTATCTCCTGGGGGCAACTGGCTAGAATCGGGGCTACCTCAGAACGATGACAACCATGCCGGCCCATCCCAACGCCCATTTCATCAGCTGGTTTCGCTCGGTCGCTCCGTATTTCCACGCATTCCGAGGGAAGACCTTTGTGCTCGCCTTCGGAGGAGAGATATTCGAGCAGCGCAACTTCGTTGAACTCGCACACGACATCAACCTTCTGCACAGCACAGGTATTCGCGTGATCCTCGTCCACGGGTCGCGCCCGCAGATCGAGGCTCAGCTCAAGCGCCGCAAGATCCAGTCGCGCTATGCCAAGGGTCTTCGCATTACGGATCCCGTCGCACTCGAATGCGTCAAGGAGGCCGTAGGTCTGCTGCGCGTAGAGATCGACGCGCTGCTGTCCCTGGGCCTTCCCAACTCACCCATGGCCGGTGCTGCGATCAATACCGTTTCCGGAAACTTCATCACCGCGCAGCCGATGGGGGTCCATGACGGGATTGATTTTCAGTACACGGGTTCGGTACGCAAAGTCGATGCACAGGCGATTGCGGGCTGCCTCGACGCAGGAAACATTGCAATCGTCTCGCCTGTGGGCTACTCGCCCACAGGCGAGGTTTTCAATCTGGCGATGGAGGACGTAGCGGTAGCCGCCGCGACTGCGGTGCACGCCGAGAAGCTCGTTTTCTTCTCCGACGCACCGGTCGAGGACGCAAAGGGCAACCTTCTCCCCGAGTTGACCGCGCAGGAGGCGGCCGAACTACTTGCGCGTGGCAGCCGCCTCACCGCGGACACCCGGCTCTATCTGGCACACGCGGTCGAGGCAGTTCGCTCTGGAGTCCGGCGCACCCATGTCATTAGCCGGACAATCCCCGGCGCTCTCCTGATCGAGCTTTTCACGCACGAGGGGTCCGGCACGATGGTCACGGCCGATAAAGTCGTAAAACTGCGCCCGGCCGCGATCGACGACGCGGGAGGCATACTCAAGCTAATCGAGCCGCTTGAGGAAGATGGGACGCTTGTCCGCCGTGGACGCGAGCTGCTTGAGCGCGAGATCGCGCGTTTCGCCGTTATCGAGCACGACGGGGTGATCGTAGGTTGCGCGGCTCTGTACCCTTTCCTGCGCGACCGCGCGGGCGAGCTCGCCTGCCTCGCCGTGGAGTCCGATTACCGGGACGAGGGCTACGGGGAACGCCTTTTGCGGTATGTTGAAGCCGATGCGCGCACCCGGCGGATGAAGAGGCTCTTCGTGCTCACCACGCGTGCCACGCACTGGTTCATCGAACGCGGATTTGCCGAAGCGACAGTAAGCTCGCTGCCGAAAGAAAAGAAGGAGCTGTACAACTACCAGCGACGCTCGAAGATCCTGATGAAGAAGCTCTGAGTCCGCCGGCATGCTGAGTATCGGAGGAGTGCGAATCTTCCCAGTACGCTATGTCCCTTCAAGTGAGAACCGCGTTAGAATTGGCGACGGTCGGAAACAGGGTCGTGACGATGGCAAGAGTCGTGAAATGCATCAAGCTTGGTCGCGAAGCAGAGGGGCTCGACGTGCCTCCGTATCCCGGCGACCTAGGCAAGCGTATCTATGAAAATGTATCCAAGGAGGCATGGCAAGGCTGGATCAAGCACCAGACCATGCTAATCAACGAAAACCGGCTGAGTCTCGCAGATGCGCGTGCGCGAAAATACCTGGCGGAACAGCTGGAGAAGCATTTCTTCGGCTCGGGCGCCGACGTGGCGTCAGGGTACGTTCCGCCCAGCAAATAGACCGGCTACTTCCGGACGATCGTCTTTACGTTCGCTCTGGTTCCGAGCAAGAGCACATCCGCCCCGCGACGAGCGAACAATCCGTTGGTAACGACACCGGTGATGTTGTTGACCGCCGTTTCCAGCTCGACCGGGTTCAGGATGGACAAACCCCAGACGTCAAGGACGATGTTACCGTTGTCGGTGGTAAAGCCCTCGCGCAACTTCGGCTGGCCGCCAAGTTTCACCATCTGCCGCGCAACGTAGGCACGCGCCATCGGGATCACTTCGACCGGCAGCGGAAATTTTCCGAGCACCGGCACGAGCTTTGATTCGTCTACAATGCAAACGAACTTTTTCGTCACCGCGGCGACGATTTTCTCGCGCGTGAGCGCACCGCCCCCACCCTTGATCATGGCCAGATGCTCAGTAATCTCGTCCGCGCCGTCGATGTAGACCGGCAGCTCGTTGACGCTATTGAGATCGAAGAGACGAATGCCGTGACCCTTAAGCCGCTCGGCGGATCGCTCCGAGCTCGCCACGGCACCGACAATGTGATTCTTCATCTTGGCCAGCTCGTCAATGAAGAAGTTAGCGGTGGACCCAGTGCCGACGCCGATCACGGCGTCCTCCACCACGTGCTTGATCGCCTCGCGGGCGACCGACCGCTTGAGATCGTCCTGGGTCATCGGCGCTTTGCCGGAGGAAGGTCGGTGCAAACGCCTTCGTAGAGCTCCGCCGCCATGCCTATGGATTCGCTCACGGTCGGGTGCGGGTGTATGGTTTTTCCGATATCGACTGCGTCCGCGCCCATCTCGACGGCGAGCGCGATCTCGCTGATGAGGTCGCCCGCTCCGGCGCCGACGATACCTCCGCCGATCACGCGGTGCGTCTCCTCCGAGAAGATCAGCTTGGTCAATCCCTCGTCGCGACCGTTCGCGATGGCGCGTCCAGAGGCTGCCCATGGGAATTTGGCAACCCCGAACTTGACGCCCTGTTTCTTCGCTTCCTCCTCGGTCACTCCCACCCAGGCAATCTCGGGATCGGTGTAGGCCACAGACGGTATGACACGGGCGTCGAAGTGGGACTTCTGCCCTGCGGCGGCTTCCGCCGCGACGTGACCTTCGTGCACCGCCTTGTGCGCGAGCATCGGCGGACCGGCAATATCGCCGATGGCGAAAATATGCGGCACGTTGGTGCGCATTTGCGGGTCGACCGGGATGAACCCACGCTCGTTGACTGCAACACCGGCGGCATCGGCTCCAAAATTCCTGCCGTTGGGCGTGCGGCCGACCGAAACCAGGATCATGTCGTAGACCTGTGGCTCGGCCGGGGCGTTCTCGCCGTCGAAAGACACCTTCAGCCCTTCCTTCAAGGCTTCGACTTTGGCGGTCCTGGTCTTGAGCATCAAGTTGTCGAAGCGGCGCGCGTTGAATGTCTGCCATACCTTGACCAGGTCGCGGTCGGCCCCGGTCATCAGGCCGTCCAGTATCTCGACCACATCGAGCCTGGCACCCAGCGTCGAGTACACCGTGCCCATTTCCAGGCCGATGATGCCGCCGCCGATGACAAGCAGGCGTTTGGGTTTCGAGCGCAGTTCCAGCGCGCCGGTGGAATCGACGATGCGCGGATCCTCGGGCAGAAAGGGAAGCTTGGCCGACTGCGAGCCGGCAGCGATGATGGCGTTCCTGAAGGCGACGATCTTGCGGCCCTCCCGAGTCTCCACCGCCATGTGGTTGGGGCCGACGAAACTGCCGACGCCAGTGAGCACCGTTACCTTGCGTATTTTCGCCATACCGGCGATGCCGGTGCTGAGCTTGCCGACGACCTTGTTCTTGAAGTCGCGCAGCCTGTCCATGTCGATCGAGGGCTCGGCGAAAGTGACGCCGTGCGCAGCCATGGCGCGCGCTTCGTCCACGATGGCCGCGGTGTGCAAGAGCGACTTCGAGGGAATACAGCCGACATTGAGACACACGCCGCCCAGCGCCGGATAGCGCTCGATGAGCACCGTGGCGAGGCCGAGGTCGGCGGCGCGGAAGGCGGCCGAATAACCGCCGGGGCCGGAGCCCAGCACCAGCATGTCGCAAATCACGTCGGCTGTGCCCTTGAACGGCGCTGCCGCAGGCACTGGGGAAACGGGTTTAGCGGGCGCGGATGTGAGTGCAGCGGCAGCAGCCGGAGTGGGAGCCGGTTTGGAAGGCGGGGCTGCGGCAGTGCCTGCACTCTCTTCGAGCAGGAGAACCGGCGA
>DATDGA010000229.1:0-2140 GCA_036522335.1 Burkholderiales bacterium | reverse complement strand
ATACCGAGCTGTATTTCACTCCGACTCTGTGGCCCGACTTCGACGCCAAGCAGCTCGATGCGGCGATCCACTGGTATCAGCAGCGGGAGCGCCGCTTCGGCAGGACCAGCGAGCAGCTCGAAAAGACAAAGCGCGAAACGGGCAGCCGGCGGAGGATCGCGTAAGCCTTCCTGCCCGGCAGGGGGGCACGTGGGCACCATGCTGAAAACCCGCGTTCTGACGGCGGCTATTTCGCTCGCGCTGTTTCTCTCGGCGCTGTTCCTGCTACCCAAGTACGGCTGGATCGCGTTTTGTGCCCTCTTGCTCGGAATCGCAGCCTGGGAATGGGGCGCACTGGCAGCGCTCGTCGCTGGGGGCCGGCTCATCTACACTGCGTCGGTGATCGGACTCTTCCTTTTGCCCGGAATACTGGAAGGTTCGTGGCGGAACGGTTTGTATGCGCCGGAGTGGGTTTACTACGGGGCCGGGTTCTTCTGGATCGTCCTGGTGCCTGCGTGGATGTGGCGGCGACCGCGCCTCGAGGGGAAGGTCGTGCTGATCGCAGTGGGGCTCGCGGTGCTGCTGCCTGCGGCTGCCGCGCTCGTAGACCTCCGGGCAGTACATCCTGCTTTGTTGGTCGCGGTGTTGAGCACGGCTTGGATCTCGGACTCGGCTGCGTATTTCATCGGCCGGCGTTTCGGCCGTCACAAACTTGCTCCTTCGATCAGTCCGGGGAAGACTTGGGAGGGCGTCGCCGGTGCACTGTCGGCGGTGGGACTCTACGCGTTGGCATGGCCGAGCTTGAGCGCGGCAGCTTGGTCCGGTTCGGTGAAATTGGCGCCGGCATGGATCCTTCCGATATTGCTGGGACTTGCGATCGTCGGAATGATTGGCGATCTGTTCGAATCTCTGATAAAACGCCATGCGGGAGTCAAAGACAGCGGCACGCTCCTGCCCGGGCACGGGGGCATACTCGATCGCATCGATGCGCCAGTGGCCGTGCTTCCGCTGGCGGTGCTCGCGTTCATACGATGACCACGATCCAAAACATCGCGATACTCGGCGCGACGGGCTCGATCGGAGCGAGCACTCTCGATGTGATCGGGCGGCATCCCGACCGCTTTCGCGTGGCCGCATTGACCGCCAACCGGCAAGTCGACGAACTGGCGGAGCTGTGCGAACTCCATCGGCCCGATTACGCTTGCGTGGCCGACGCCTCGCTCGCGCCGCGGCTGCACGAACGCCTCGCTGGAGCCGGGTTGGGTTGCAGGATACTTGCGGGAGAAGCAGGACTCGTCGAAGTGGCTTCGTTGCCCGAGGTCGACTGCGTCATGGCAGCCATCGTCGGCGCCGCAGGGCTTCGTGCCACGCTGGCCGCCGCGAGGACGGGCAAGAAACTGTTGCTCGCAAACAAGGAAGCGCTTGTGGTTGCGGGTCCCGTGTTTATGGAAGAGGTGCGCTCGAGCGGGGCGATGCTGCTGCCCATAGACAGCGAGCACAACGCAATTTTCCAGTGCCTTCCGCCATTCGAAGCTGGCGAGCGCGTCGCAAAAGGGGTCCGCAGGATCCTTCTCACCGGGTCGGGCGGACCCTTCCGGGCGCGCGCGCGCACCGAGTTGCACCGCGTGACGCCCGACGAGGCTTGCGCTCATCCGAACTGGGTCATGGGACGCAAGATCTCGGTGGATTCGGCGACCATGATGAACAAGGGATTGGAGGTTATCGAAGCGCGCTGGCTGTTCGGCGCGGGTCCGGAGCAGATCCAGGTCGTCATCCATCCGCAGAGCGTGGTGCATTCGATGGTCGAGTACGCCGATGGCTCGGTGATCGCCCAACTCGGGCACCCGGATATGCGCACACCGATCGCTCAGGCGCTCGCATATCCGGAGCGAATCGACGCCGGAGTGTCGTCGCTCGACTTCTTCCGCATCGGAGCGCTGAGCTTCGAGCCGCCTGATTTCGACCGCTTTCCCGCGCTGAACCTTGCGTACGCGGCGTTAAGGAGCGGAGGAGCTGCGCCGGCCACGCTCAACGCGGCCAACGAGGTTGCCGTAGCGGCGTTCCTCGAAGGCCGCTTGCCGTTCCTGCTGATTACCGCCGTCATCGAAGAAACGCTCGCCGGTCTCCCCGCAAATCAGCTCGCCACGCTCGAGGATGTCCT
>DATDGA010000228.1:0-3986 GCA_036522335.1 Burkholderiales bacterium | reverse complement strand
CGGCCGCAGAACGTCGGCCACTTCTTCCTGGCGCTCAAGCCGGACCTGTTCATCCCCGAGGCCGACTATCGCGCCCGCATGGATACGCTGGTCGAGCGCGTGCGCGCCTGCCCCAGGGCGGAGGGTTTCGAGGAGATCCTGCTGCCCGGGGAACCCGAGGCGCGCGAAGAGGAGAAGCGCCGCACGAGCGGTATTCCCTACAGCGCCGCCGAGATCGATCCGCTGCAGGACGAGGCGGCGCGCGCCGGAATCGCGAAGCTCGATGTTTCGAGCGCACCCCTGGATTCCTGAGGACCTGACATGAAGAGGATCGCGGTCGGGATCGTCGCGCTGCTCGCCGCGTCGTCGAGCACGCTCGCTCAAAACCCTTCGACATTCCCCGCGAAGCCCGTGCGCATCGTCGTCGCGTTTCCCCCGGGCGGGGGCACGGACATCGTGGCGCGCCTCCTCGCTCCCAAGCTCTCGGACGTCTGGGGCCAGCAGGTGATCGTGGACAACCGCGCGGGGGCGAGCGGAGTGATCGGCACCGAGTTCGCCGCGCGCTCCGCGCCTGACGGCCACACGCTGTTCATGGGCACGCTGGGTAATCTCGCCGTCAACCCGCATCTGATCGCGAAGATGCCGGTCGATCCCTTGCGCGATTTCGCTCCGGTCACGCAGGTCGTCGCGGTGCATTTCGCGATGGTCGCGCACCCTTCCCTGCCGGCCCGCAACGTCAGCGAGCTGATCGCGCTCGCGCGATCGCGCCCCGGTCAGATCAACTACTCGTCCTCGGGACCTGGCGGCGCGCCCCACCTCGCGGGCGAGCTTTTCAAGAGCATGGCGAAGGTGAACCTGGTTCACGTTCCGTACAAGGGCAGTTCACCGAGCTTTCAGGATCTGCTCGGCGGGCAGGTGTCTCTCACCTTCGACAGCCTGGTGCAGGCGCTGCCTTACATACGCGACAAGCGGCTGATCGCGCTCGCGGTGCTGGGCGCGACGCGCTCGCCGCTCCTGCCCGACGTCCCGACCATCGCCGAATCGCTTCCCGGCTACGAGCTCACCAACTGGTTCGGCCTCGTCGCGCCGGCGGCCGTGCCCGGAGCGGTCGTGGTGAAAATCCATGCGGACGTGGTCAAGGTCCTTCAGGACGGCGGAGTATCCGAAAGACTTTCAGCGATGGGCGCGACCGCAGTCGGCAACACGCCCGAGCAGTTCGGCGCGGTGATGCGCGCGGATTCCGAAAAATGGGCCAAGCTGATCAAGGAAGCGGACATCCGCGCGGAGTGAATATGGATTCGATCGAGCTCGACGGCTACGAGATCGACGTTCTCATCCAGGGCTTCCCCGGCCGGATGGTGTGTCACGGGGGCCTGGGCTGGAGCACGGTCGCCCTCATCCGAGGCGAGGGGCACGTCGCGCTGGTGGACGTCGGCAGCTTCAACATGCGGAAGGGCCTGATCGAGCAGCTCGCCAAGCGCGGCCTCGAACCCGCCGACGTGACCGACGTCATCCTCACGCACTCGCATTACGACCATTCGCTCAACTGGATCATGTTCCGCCAGGCGCGCATCATCATCGGCGCGCGCGAACTCGCCTGGTCGCTGAAGGAGCCCTGGGGCCAGGGACCGGTGCCCGAGCTCTACATGCGCGAGCTGGAAAACTGGCCGACGCTGCACCCGGTCGCGGCCGAGCAGGAATTCATGCCGGGGCTCAAAGCGCACGCCGCGCCGGGACACACGCCCGGCCACCTGGTCTTCGTCCTCTCAGGGAAGGAACGCGACGCGATCTTCACCGGCGACGCGGCGAAGAACCGCGCCGAGCTGCTCTCGCGCAAAGGCGACGCCACCTACGACGCGGCGCAGAGCAGCGCCACGATCAAGAGGATCTGGCAACTGTGGCAAAAACGGCCGGGAAGTTTTCTCATTCCGGGCCACGACCTGCCGATGACTCAGGAAGACGGACGCATCGAGTACGTCGGCAAACGCAAGGCCGCGCTCAAGGCGTGGTTCGGCGAGGATCTCGAAACCACCACGCTGATCGAGCTGGCGGTACGCTGAAGGAAGCAGGGCGCCGGCTACCTGTTAAGGAAGCTCTGCTTAACGTCATGCCCGCGAAAGCGGGCATCCAGCAAGCGGCTGAAATGTCTAGATTCCCGCCTACGCGGGAATGACGAAATCAGGGTTGTTCAGACCTTCCTTAACGAGCCTTCAATTGCGCAAGGATCTGCAACAGGGCCTTGCGGTCGATCAGGTCCCTGTCGCGGTAGTCGGTCTTGGTCTTGAGCAAACCTTCGATATCGAGCGTGTTGATGTCCACTCCGTCCACGGTCAGCGTGCGCACATGCGCCTGAAGCGATTCGTAGGTTTCGCCGTTCGCCGCAAACAGCAGGTCGATCAGCAGATCGTCGGCAACGCGGATATTCTCGGGTTCATCGGTGCTACTCGCGAACCACTCCGGCTTGAGCTCGGCGGCGCTCGGCAAGAAATTCAACGCCCTGACGACGCGCCTGCCGTTCTCGACGGAAGCGGGCAGCAGGAGGTCGATGTCCTCGGTGCTGCGCAGAAAACCGTTGAGCCTTACCGCATGGCCGCCCACGAGAATGTATTTCACGCCTTCATGCTGAAAGCGCTCCAGCAGCCTGAGCAGCGGATCGGCGGTTGCGTTCAAGCGCTCGGGTGTAGTTCAGCCCCGGTTCAGGCGGCGCGCGGCCTCGACCCTGCGCGCCTCGTCGAGCCGCTCGAACTCGGCGTGCGTACCTCGCGTAACGCCGCGTGGGCGCGCGGCTAGTGTCCGCGCGAGCATAAGGTCGAGGTGCCTGCCGCGATGCCAAGCCTCGACGGGATCGAGGATAAATTCGGAGCGGTCCTGCCGGCCGACGGTTCGTGTCATGATCGAATTATTGCACGTTCGCCTACGCGTGAGAGAGGAGGAGAAATGCCGCAATTGAAGACGCTTGGGCTCGGCCTGCTGCTGGGGCCGCTCGCCGCGACACTGTATACAGCCGATGCATCCGCGCAGGGCTATCCCACCAGGCCGGTGCGCCTAATCATTCCGTTTCCTCCGGGCGGCAGCAACGACGTCGTCGGGCGCATGATCGCCTTTCAGCTCTCCGAGCGCCTGGGCAAGTCGGTCGTCGTCGATAACCAGGGCGGCGCGGGCGGGATCATCGGAACCGAGGCCGTCGCGAGGGCCGCGCCCGACGGCTACACGCTGCTCCTGATCTCGGTCGCGCACGCGTTCGGCAGCTCGATGTACAAGCTGCCCTACGATCCGATCGGCGCCTTCGCGCCGGTGTCCATCCTGGGCACGGGGCCGGTGGCGCTGTGCGTCAACGCCAAGCTCCCGGTGAATTCCCTGAAGGACCTGATCGCACTCGCGAAAGCGAAGCCCGGGGAGCTGAACTACGCCACGGCCGGCGTCGGCAGCTTTCAGCACCTCTCGAGCGCGCTGTTCAAGCTGCAATCGGGCCTCGACATCGTGCACATTCCGTTCAAGGGCGGCGGACCCGCGATGGCGGACGTGGTCGCGGGCAATACCCAGATCGTCATCGGCTCGCTCATCCAGATGCTGCCCCAGATCAACTCCGGAAGGCTGAAGATACTGGGCGTCGGCAGCGAGAAACGCGTTCCCGCTCTCCCCGACGTGCCGACGATCTCCGAAGGCGGCGTGCCCGGCTATGAAGCGACCAACTGGTGGGGCATCATCGCGCCCGCCGGAACGCCGCGCCCCATCATCGACAAGCTGCACCAGGAACTCTCCGTGATTCTCGCCACCTCCGAAACGAAAAAGCGCTTCGAGACAGAAGGCGGGGAAGCGGTGCAGATGAGCTCGGATGATTTCGGGCGCTTCATCGCCTCGGAGACGGTCAAATGGGCGAAGGTGGTGAAAGAGGCCGGGATCAAGCCGGAGTAGGCCGGCACGCGCGACAGGGGCCGAATCTCCAGGACTAGAACGAGCGCCCGAACCGTATGTAAGCTTCCGTCATGCCGGGCGCCTCGAATCCC
>DATDGA010000227.1:0-8484 GCA_036522335.1 Burkholderiales bacterium | reverse complement strand
TTCTGGGACGCCAACCAGACCTGGCTCGTGCTCGGCGTGGGCATCCTGCTGGTCGCTTTTCCGGTGGCGCACGGCAACGTGCTGGGCGCGCTCTACCTTTCGATCGGCGCGATGCTGATCGGGCTGATGCTGCGCGGGGTCGCATTCGAATTCCGCGTCAAGGCCGAGGGCTGGCACCGCGAGCTGTGGAACGGGCTCTTCTGGTTCGGTTCAGTCCTCGCCTCGTTCGCGCAGGGGCTGATGCTCGGGCGCTACATTACCGGGTTTCATCCGGGATTCGGCTACTACGTATTTGCGATGCTGGTGGGCGCGTCGCTGTGCGGAGGCTACGTGTTGCTCGGCGCCACCTGGCTGGTAATGAAGACCGAGGGCGCGCTGCAGAAAAAAGCCCTCGGCTGGGCGCGCTGGGGCTTGATCTGGGTCGCGCTCGGCGTCGCGCTGGTGAGTCTCGCCACGCCATTCGTGAGCGCCACGGTGCAGGCGAAGTGGTTCGATTTTCCGCGTACCCTGGCGTTGATGCTGCTGCCGCTTGCGACGCTTGCCTCGGGATGGCTGGTCTGGTCCACTACCGGCCGCTTGCAGCGGGGTGAACGCGAATGGGATTGGATGCCGCTCGCGGCAGCGGCGGCGATTTTCGCGCTCGCCTTCGCCGGGCTCGCCTACAGCCTGTTTCCCTATGTCGTCATGGACCGAATGACCCTCTGGGAGGCGGCCGCGCATCCTTCCGCTCTCAAGTTCATGCTGGTGGGGGTCGCGATCGTGTTTCCCCTCC
Organism: Burkholderiales bacterium; assembly: GCA_036522335.1. Lineage (GTDB taxonomy): Bacteria > Pseudomonadota > Gammaproteobacteria > Burkholderiales > SG8-39 > VBDM01. The sequence continues at coordinate 7,712 of DATDGA010000227.1, read as the reverse complement.
TCATCGCCTACACGGCGTTCGCCTACCGCGTGTTCCGCGGCAAGACGCGCGCCGATCTGTACGAATGACGCCTACTGCACGGCCTTCTTGTAGAAAGTCTCGTCGACGTACTTCATCGGGTCGGCGAGGTTCTTCTGCGGCTTGGCGAATTCGCTGCGCAGCTTGAGCACGGTGCGCGCGCCGTCGAGGTCGAGCTTGGCCTTTCTCTGGAAACCCTCGTTGGCTCCCAGCATCATTTCGTAGGCTTTTTCGGCCGCGGGGCGGGGGGCGCCGGGGAGGTTCTTGACGTAGATCGAGACGGCCTCGTCCTTGTTCGCCGGCTGATACAGCCAGTCCATCGCCGCCACATAGGAACGAATGAAGGAAACGAGCGTGTCGCCGTTCTGTGCCGCCCACGAGCGGCGGGCCACGCCGATCGATGCCTGGTAAGGACCGAAGGTCGCGGTCGTGTCGCCCAGCCGGGTGTAGCCCTTCGATTCGGGCAGAATTTCCGAGGGGGAGCTGATCATCGTTCCCGAGATCCTGCCTTCCATCAGCGCCTTCACGCGTGCCGGCGTGCCGCCGAGGCGCTCGATCTTGTAATCGCCCGCCGAAAGTCCGTTCATCGCGGCGAGTTTGTACAGGATGAACGCGAATCCCGTGGTGGCTGCGTCCACGCCGACCGTCGTGCCCTTCAGTGCCGCGTAGGTCTTGATGTCCGGCTGGGTCACGAAGCGCAGCATCCCGGAGATGCCGCCCATGAAGGCGAACAGGTCGGGCTGCGTGGCGAGCTCGGTTTCGCCCTGGCCCTCCTGGTAGGCGACGACGTTGTCGTAGGCGGTGGTGCCGAGGTCGTACTTGCCCTCCATCAGTCCGCGGATCTGCGTGACGGAATCGGGCGTGAACACGAGCTTCACCGCGATTCCGTTCTGCGCGAACAATCCCTTTTCCTGCGCGATCCAGATCGGCCAGTTGCCGCCGCCGCCGAAGGCGATCACTTCCAGCGGCTTGGGCGATTGCGCGGGAGCGGCGCCCACCGCGGCGAGCAGCGCCGCCGCGACTGCGATTTTCTTAAGTGTTCTCATAGTTCTCCTCCGTAAGTTTCAGCACGTTCATGGTCTTTCTCGGCAATGAATCAGCCGCCGGTCAATCGCGGATTCAGCACGTCGGCGAGGTGGTCCGCGACGACATTGATGCCGCCGACGAGCAACAACAGCGCGGCTCCGGGAAGCAGGCTGATCCACCAGCTGCCCGAGAGCATATAGGTATAACCGTTCGCGACGAGCAATCCCAGCGACGGCTCGGTGACCGGAAGGCCCAAGCCCAGGAACGAAAGCGTCGCCTCGAGCGTAATCGCGGCGGCAATCTGCACCGAGGCGACGGCCAGCAGGGGCGGCAGGCAATTGGGCAGCAGATGCCGGAACACGATGCGGGTCTGGGGCAGGGCGAGCGCGACCGCGGCTTCGATGTACTCCTTGCTGCGCTCGACCACGGCGGCGGCGCGCGCGGTGCGGGCGAAGTAGGCCCATTGAACGGCCACCAGCGCGACCACGATCTTCTCTATCCCCTGGCCGAGCACGGCGAGCAGGACGAGCGCGATGAGGATGGACGGAAAGGAAAGCTGCAGGTCGGCAAGCCGCATGATCAGCGCATCGACCCAGCCGCCGAACCAGGCCGCGGCGAGTCCCAGGCTCACGCCGATCGCGAGGCCTAACATGGTGCTCGCCACGCCGACGAGAAAGCTCGTGCGCAGGCCGAAGAGAATGGCCGAGAGCATGTCGCGTCCCTGGTCGTCCGTGCCGAGCCAGTACACGGCGCCGGCGGAAGAGTGCGCCCCCGGCGGCAGGCGCGAGTCGAGCAGATCGAGCTGGGCGAGATCGTAAGGGTCTTGCGGGGAGATGAGCGGAGCCAGCAGCGCCGCGAGCAGGAGCAGTCCCAGCAGCGCGAGGCCTGAGATCGCGAGCGGACTTGCAGCGAAGTCGGCGGCCAGCCTGCGCATCGGCGTCATGCGCCCGCCTCTTCGAAGCGCACCCGCGGATCGAGCCACGAGTAGAACAGGTCGACCGCGAGGTTGATTGCGATGTAGAGCATCACGACGGTGCAGAGGTAGGCGACGATGACCGGCCGGTCGAGCATGTTGATCGAGTCGATCAGCAGCTTTCCCATGCCCGGCCACGCGAAAATCGATTCGGTCACGACGGCGAACGCGATCACGGAGCCGAACTCCAGGCCGATGACGGTGACGACCGGAATCAGGACGTTTCTCAGCACGTGGACGCCGACGACGCGCGATTCCGCCAGGCCCTTGGCGCGCGCAAAGCGAACGTAGTCCTGCAGCATGGACTCGCGCGTGCCGGTGCGCGTCAGGCGAATCACGAGCGCGAGCCTGAACAAGGCCAGATTGAGCGCAGGCATCAGCAGGTGGCTCAGGCCTTTCAGCGACAGGAAGCTCACCTCGATCCCGAGCAGGCTCGTGGTCGGTCCGCGCCCGCTCGCGGGCAGCCAGCCGAGCCAGACCGAGAGCACCATGATGAGCAGCAATCCGACCCAGAAAGTCGGCAGCGAGAATCCGAGAATCGAGCCGGCCATGATGGATTTTCCGGCGATCGAATGCGGTTTCAATCCCGCCCAGAGGCCGAGAGGAACGCCCAGGATCGCCGCAATCAGCATCGCGGCGACGGCAAGCTCGAGGGTCGCGGGCATGCGCTCCAGGATCAGCCCGACCGCGGGGACGTTGAAGATGAACGAGTTGCCCAGATCTCCGCTTGCGGCGCGCCTGAGGAACACGAAGTACTGCTCGAAGAGCGGCTTGTCGAGCCCCAGGGCGGCAGTCGAGCGCGCGACCTCCGCCTGATCGGCTTGCGGGTTGATGAGGATGTCCACGGGGTTGCCGACGGCGTATACGCCGGCAAAAACGAGCAGCGACATGAAGAACAGAACCGCGGCGCTTTGCGCGAGGCGGCGAACGCAGAAGGCGAGCATCGGCGGGGCGGAAACCGGTAACGCGTCAGTATATCCGGGCTGGCTTCGCTGCGGCGCCGGTGCGCGGAATCAGGAAGCTCTGGATGTTTATTGAGACTGTCGGGCAGTCTCGACAATTCGAAGCAATTCTTTCCCCAAGGCCAACCCGGTGTCGGGCCGGTCGAACAAGCGCGCGCAGCGGGCCGAGATCTGCTCCGAAACCGACTTTCGATATTCCGCGTCCCGGCCCAGCCGCAGTGCGATTTCCACGTAGTCTTCCGCAGAGTGCGCGACGCAACAGTCGAGATCGATTTCCTCGTACAGGCCCAGCGTAAACCTGCCCGGAAGCTGCAAACCGGGCAGGGTCACGACCGGAATACCGAGGGACAGTGCATCGCAACTTGAATTGCATCCCCCGAAATGAAACGGGTCGAGGATGACGTCGGCGGCAGTCAGATACTGGAGATAGTCCCGGTGCGTCATTCGCGGTAGAAAGCGGACCCGGGACGCAAGCGGGCCGAGCGTCCGGGCAAACCGCCGGCTGACTTGTTCCTGGGCGCCTGCCCGCAGAAACTCCACCAGCAGAATCTCGGATTCCGGGTCGCGCTCGAGGATGGCCCTGATCGCCGGGTCGAAATCGGGATGAAGCTTGAAGAGATTCTGCGGGCAGTAGTAGAGGTGTTTGCCCTCCGGCAAAGCGAGCTGCTCGCGCGACCTGCGCGGCCCCTCGAGCACCGGGCGGCGATAGCGAGGCATGAAATAGCCGGGCAGTCGCACCAGCTTCTCGGTGTAGTACGTCTCGCTCCCCGCCGCCTCGACGGCGTCGGCCGACACGTAGTAGTCGATGGTGTCTATGCCGCTGGTAACGGAGTGTCCCCAGGTCACCATCTGAATCGGCGCGAGCCGCCAAAAAGCGAGGAAATAGGTCAGCGGGTCCATGCCGATATCGGCGAAGAACAATATGTCCAGGGCGGCGGATTCGATCGCGTCGCGAACCCGGCCGAGATCGCGGGGAAGCGACACGTAGCGGTCGGCGCTCTTGCGTATGGCTTCGGCCAAGTCGTCCGCTTGCGGGGCGATCGCGAATACGTGGACCTCGAAACGGTCGCGCGGCAAATCGCGGATGAGGCCGAACATCGTCCGGCCGACCGCGTGCGCATGGAAGAAAGTCGAAACGAAACCGACGCGCAGCAGCCGGCCCGAGGAGGGCGCTCGGCGGGCGCACTCGGTTCTCGCCCGATACATCGATCGACAGACCTGTGCGATTCTGCGCAGCAGTTCGGCGTTGTTGCGGCCGTGGTACGCGAGGAAAAACGGCGTTGCCCCCACTTCGAATTCCGGATGCTGGATTGCGCGAGGCCGTTCCTCGACCAGGTCGTCCAAATCCCGCTCGAGCCGCTCCCTGATCGAATCGATTTCCTCGACCGACTGAACTATTGGCGGCAGCATCAATGCCCGCCGCAGCCGGGCGGCCCCGCCCGGATTCAGCGCGATGTGGCGGTCCATCAGGCTCCGCGCCTCCTCGACGTCCGGTTCCTCGCGAATCACGGCGAGGCACAGGAGGGCATCGCTGTGATTCGGGTCGACGTCGAGGATTCTCCGGTACCACTGTTCCGCTTCCGGCTGATGGTTGCAGTCCTGGAGCTCCGCGGCGAGGCGCAGCATCGTGCGCACGCGCGTCGGGTCGGACGGGGCAAGCCGCTCCAGCGTGCGGGCAAAGTGAAAGGCGGCGCGCTCGTGCCGGCCCAGGTCTCGGAGTACTTCCCCCAGCCTGGAGTGAAAGGTCGGATCCGAATCGCGTTCCGCGATCGCCGCTTCCAGGTGCCGAACCGCGTCTTCGTGCCGTTCTCGCGCAAGCGCGATCGATGCGCGCAGGTAGCGGACATCGGCGAGATCGGCCGGTGATTTTGCGCACGCGAGGCACGCGCGCTCCGCTTCCTCCAGAGCGCCGTCCTGAAACAGCCGCCGCGCTTCCGCCAGGGGATCCGTCGGCTTGCGCCGGGCGAGCAATCGACGCACGAGGTTCAGCAGCATTCCAGGATCTCCGCTTCGGGGTTCACGATTGCGGATGCGACGTTCATTGCGCTACGGCAGCCTCATTGTCCCCGGATCTGATGAGCCAGCGTGTATTCATCCGTACGGCCCGCGTACGCCAGGCCGCGCCTCAGCGCCCAGGTGGCCATCTGATGATGCAAGGGGATCACGGCGTATTCCCGCATCGCAAGCCGCATCGCCTCGCGTGCGAAATCCTCGCGGCGCTTTTCGTCGACGCTCGCGAAACCCCGTTCCAGCAGCTCGTCCACCTTCGGACTCGAGTAGCCCGACCAGTTCCATGCCCCGAACCCTCTTTCGGGGCTCACGGTGGCGACCAGCGATCGAAGGGCCAGGTCGCCCGAGAACGAGCCCCAGCCGAGCATGGCGAAAGCGAATTCGCGCTTGCGCGCTTTCGGCAGATAGGCATTGATCGGGAACAGCTCGACGCGGACGCGGATGCCGACATGGGCGAGCATCTGCGCCACGGCCTGGGCGATCTGATCGTCGTCGACGTAGCGGTTGTTGGGAGCGGCGAGCGTGATCGCGAATCCGTGCGGATAGCCGGCATCGGCGAGCAGCTTTCTCGCTTCTGTCGGATCGTAGCGGTCCGATTTCAGATCCGGAGCGTAGCCGAACACCGGCGGCGACACGAGGTTCGAGGCGGGTAGGGCCGCTCCTTCCATCAGCCGGTCGACGATCGCCTGCCTGTTGATCGCCCTGGAGATGGCCTGCCGCACGCGGCGATCGCGCAACGGATTTCGATCGAGCGCGCGGCCGGACAGGTCGGCGAGCGAAGGCGCCCGGTCGCGGTATTGATCGAGATGGAAGAAAATCGTGCGCCACGAAACTCTTTCGGCGACACGCAGGTTCGGATCGCGCCGGATACGCGGCAGGTCGGCCGGAGGAATCTGCTCGACGACATCGACGTCACCCGACAGAAGGGCCGCGATGCGCGCCGGGTCGGTCGGAATAATACGGAAAATCACCTTGTCCCACGCCGGCGCCCCGCCCCAGTAGGCGCCGTTGCTCGCGATCTCGACCCGATCGCCGCGCGCGAAGCGGACGAACCTGAAGGGCCCGGTGCCGATCATGGCCTTGCCCGAGTCGAAGTCCGCGGAATTCGCATCGGCGGCCGCTTTTTTCGAGACGATGAAAACGGAGTCGAGGTCGTACGGCACCATCGCGTAGGGCGTTGCGGTCTTGAGCCGCAGCGTGTGAGCGTCCACGATCTGCTTGGCGACGATGCGCTGGGTAAAGTTCCGGAACTGGCCGTTGGGGACTTTCAGCGTGCGCTCGATCGAGAACGCCACGTCCTCCGCCGTCAGCTCGGTTCCGTCGTGGAATTTCACCCCGCGGCGCAAGCGGAATTCCCACGTGGTCGGGTCGATCGCGCGCCACGAAACCGCGAGGCCGGGAATCAGGCGCGTGTCTTCGTCGACATGCGTGAGCGCGTCGAACACGTGCCAGCCGATATTGAGATTCGGCTGAAGGTTGAGGAAGTGAGGATCCATCGAGGTCACGTCCGCCGCAAGGCCGATGCGGAGCTCGGCGCCCCGCACGGTGCAACTCCACAGCATCGATGCCGCAATCAGGATCCGTAGCAGGCGGCGCATGGCTGGCGGTGCCGGTTCTTACTTCGCGGCGAGCGGCCCGATGACCTGAAGTATTTGAGAGAAGATTTTCGGATTTCCGCAGACGATACGGCCCGAATCGAGGTAACCTGCATCCCCGCGAAAATCACCGACCAGGCCGCCGGCTTCCTGCACCATCAGGGCGCCGGCCGCCATGTCCCAGGGCGAAAGGCCCATTTCCCAGAAGCCGTCCAGCCTTCCCGCGGCCACGTAGGCGATGTCGAGGGCCGCGGCTCCCGCGCGGCGCAGGCCGGCGGTGCGAACCGTGAGCTCGCGGAACATGGAGAGATATTCATCGAGGCTCTGGATATCGCGAAACGGGAAACCGGTGCCGATCAGCGCTTCGTTGAGCTGAACGCGCTTGGAGACGCGGATGCGCCGCTCGTTCATATAGGCGCCGCGGCCGCGCGTCGCCGTGAACAGTTCGTTCTTGGTCGGATCGTAGATCACGCCCTGCGTCAGCACGCCTTTGTGCCTGAGGCCGATCGAGACCGCATACTGAGGAAAGCCGTGGATGAAATTGGTGGTGCCGTCGAGCGGATCGATGATCCAGGTGTACTCGGACTCGCCCGCGTTGCCGGCGGAGGCGCCGGACTCCTCTGCTAGAATCGCGTGGTCCGGGTAGGCGCGGTGCAGTATCTCGATGATCGCCTGCTCCGCGGCCTTGTCGACTTCGGTGACAAAATCGCTGTGCCGCTTGCGTGTCACCGGCAGCAATTCGACGTCGCGCGCGGCGCGATTGATGATCGCGCCGGCTCGCCGCGCGGCCCTGACCGCGATACCGAGCATCGGGTGCATTTTTTTTCGTCCGGAAATCTGAAAGAGCGATGTTGCCGAACGCGGGATTCTAGTATGAAAGCCGGCGACCCGCTGTCTCGAATCCGCGTCGTCCTCTCGCGGCCTTCGCATCCCGGCAATATCGGCGCCGCGGCGCGCGCGATGAAGACCATGGGCCTCACGCGGCTGGTTCTGGTTCGGCCCAGGAAATTCCCCGATCCGGAAGCGCGCGCCATGGCCTCGGGCGCGACAGACGTGCTCGGGTCGGCGCGGGTTTGCGCGGATCTCGACGCGGCCCTCGAAGGCACCCGCTTCTCGATCGCGATGAGC
>DATDGA010000226.1:0-3412 GCA_036522335.1 Burkholderiales bacterium | reverse complement strand
GGCGAGGGCGTGCCCTTGTCGGTGAATCCGGTGGTGGGCGCGTCGGGCGAGGCGACGATTGTCTTCGGCATGGCGTCTATTCGAACGCCGCTTTGATCTCGGCTGGTATCGGCATCGCCTTCAGGCGCTTCGGGTCCTCGGGATGGCGGTGCGCCCAGACGCGGATCTCGTAGCCTTCGACCGCGCGCAAGTCCCGGTTCAGCACGGCGTGGCTCACTTTGAAGGTCTTGTCGTTCCACTCTGTGATCTTCGACTCGACCACGATCTCGTCGCGGAACCTGGAAGGCGCGAGAAACTTCGCTTTCGCCTCGACGATGGGGACTCCAGTGACGCCGTACTTCTTCCCGAGCGAATCCCAATCCAGACCCACCGAGTCGAAAAAGAGCCGGGTGCTCTGGTCGAACCATTCGAAATAATTCGGATAGAAGACGATCTTCGCGGGATCGGTATCGCCCCAGTGAACGATGACGTTGTGACGATAGGTTTTCACGATGGATCCGGAGACTTCTTCTAGTGGGGGCCCGCGGATTATAGCCCGCCGCTGCCCCGGGTCCGGCGCTTCCACTACAATAGCCGTTAAAGTGGATGCGGTGCGCCACTTTAACCCGGCGAGTTGGAAGCGGCTGAAACTCCAGCCGTTCAACTCGCCGCGCGGTTGACCCGTTGGCAAGGTGCAGAGCAGATCGGGCGAGGAGCGACCATGGCGGATCCGAACAAGACGAAGGTGACCATCCTGACCGGAGCGTATCGCATCAAGGGCTACATCGAGCTGATGCCCGGGGCGCGCGTAACGGACTACATGGTCGAGGCCAAGGACTTCATCGCGGTGACCGATGCCGAGGTCTGGGAGGCCGGGGACCGGAAGGTCATGAGCGCGCCGTTCCTCAACGTGAGCCGCGATCATATCCAGATCATAACGCCCGGCCATTGATATCCACCGACCCGCAGGCGCTTCGATGTCGACCAGAACGATCGCACTGCTTCATCCCGGCGAGATGGGTTCTGCGATCGGTGCCTGTCTCGTCGCGCGCGGACTGAGGGTCGTCTGGGCGTCGGCCGGGCGCAGTCCGCCCACGAGCGCACGCGCGCAGGCCGCGGGATTCTGGGATCTGGGCACGCTCGATCGTGCGCTCGGCGGCGCCGACGTGGTGCTCTCGGTTTGTCCGCCGCACGGAGCCCTCGCGCTCGCGCGCGATGTCGCACGCCGGGGCTTTCGCGGGATTTACGTCGACGCGAACGCAGTCTCGCCGGAGACCGCGCGCAATGTCGCCCGGGCGGTCGAGAAGGCGGGGGCGAGTTTCGTCGACGGTGGCATCATCGGTCCCCCGCCCGTCGAGGGCGGGCGAACGCGCATGTATCTGTCGGGCGGACCCGCAAGGGAAATCGCCGCGCTCTTTGCGGGCGGCAAGCTCGAAGCCATCCCGATCGAGGCGCGCGCCGGCGCAGCTTCGGCGCTCAAGGCCTGCTACGCCGGCTGGACCAAGGGCGCGACCGCGCTGCTCACCGCGATACGCGCTCTCGCCGAACACGAAGGCGTCGAAGCCGCGCTGCTCGCCGAATGGAAACTCTCGCAGCCCGATCTGGAGAAGCGCTCCGAGGTCGTCACCGTGCAGGCGCGCAAGGCCTGGCGCTGGATCGGCGAGATGGAGGAGATCGCGGCGAGCTTCGAAGCTGCAGGCCTGCCCGGGGGCTTCCACCTCGCCGCCGCCGAGCTCTATCGCAGGCTCGAGGCGTTCAAGGACGGGGCGAAGCCGCCTGCGTTGACCGAAATTACCGCGGCGATCAGACGAGCCGCGCCGCGGCGGAAAACCTCGGCGGACGACGGGCGCCGCCGCACAAGCAAACAGCGCGAAGATGAGCCGTCCGGTGCGCGCTTCAAATTCGGCACCGCCGCGCTCAAGCGCGATGCGGCAAAGCGGGATGCGGCAAAGCGGCTTCGCTCCCTGAAACGCGACTGATCCGGCCGGCTCGCGCGTCCGGCGGCGACGGTCCGCGGTTATCGATCACAGTGTCTGGCGGTCCGCTCGCGAGCGCTCGGCCTTCGTGTGACAGGAAATGCAGCGGGTCGCGGAAGGCTCCGCGCTAAGTCGGGAATAGGGAATTTCCGCGCCGCAATCCGCGCAGACGCCGAAATCGGGCTCGTGGAGGCGTCCCAGCGCGCTCTCGATGCGTCCCAACTCCCCGACGTGGCGCTCGATCTCTGCGACGTCGATGCTCGATTCGAGATCGGCGACGGCATCGTCGATTTCGTCCAGATGATTGGCGAGCGCCATCGCCTCGGTATCGCCCGAACCGCGCAGCGCGGCGGCGATTTCCTCGCGCAATTGCGCGGCCCGCTCGGTCAGCTGCCGTTGCAGCGATTCGCGCTGCTCCAGGGTCAGGTAGCGCATGAGGGCTCTAGCGGCACACCAGCACCGGCACCTTGCTGTGGGTGAGAACCTTCATCGTTTCGCTGCCGAGCAGCAATCCCGACAGCCCGCGCCGTCCGTGCGAGGCCATGACGATGAGGTCGCACTTCTTCTTGCGCGCGGTGTCGACGATGGCTTTCCAAGGCTGATCGGCGGTGACGGATACGCGCGAGGCCTGCACGCCCGAAGTCTCGGCCTCGATGTCGATGGCCGCGAGAGCTTTCTTCGCTTCCTTTTCCTTGATCTCCTTGTAGTTCCGCGCCGACAGCCCTCCGTACGCCGAGCCTTCCGCGTATATGGGCGGGAGGTCCGGGTAAATCACGTAGACTCCGGTGATCCTCGCCCCGCACATCTTGGCGAGCCGCGCGGCGGCCTTGATGGCCTTTCCCGATAGCTTGGAACCGTCGGTGGGAACGAGTATGTGTTTGTACATTGCGATCTCCTTTTTGTGGCGGTTTCAAGCGTCTATGGCCGCATAGGAACAGGCTACCTGCCCCCAGGGACGACGGCTTGATCTGCGTCAAACGCCTCGCACCGCGGCCCGGTAAAGTCTCAGCGGCTTCGAGGCATGGAGCACCCGAAGCGGGCGGTTTGATATAGATCAAAACGGGGCCTTTCTCCGCCGCTTAGGATTTGGCGGTGCCGCCATTGGCACTCCACTCCAATCGACCCGACGGAGGAGTATGTCCGCTGCTGGCGCGTCTGCTGTCGACGCCTGCTTTCACTGCGGTCTGCCGGTACCCGCGGGGACGCGCTACGGCGTGCGGGCCGGAGCCGGCCGCCGAGTGGTGTGCTGCGCGGGTTGCGAGGCCGCCGCTTCCGCGATTTTTGCCCAGGGACTCGGCGACTATTACCGGCTGCGGGAGCAGGCCGCCGACCGGCCTTCGGCCGCGGAGCCCGAAGATTTTTCCCTTTACGACGATCCCGGAGTGCAGCGCGGCTTCGTGCACGCCGGCCGCGACGGGAGCGAAGCCCTGCTGCTGATCGAGGGCATCCGCTGCGCC
>DATDGA010000225.1:0-2144 GCA_036522335.1 Burkholderiales bacterium | reverse complement strand
GGCCGAGCAGCAGCTCCCCTGCCCGCGACTCGGAGGTGTAGCCGCCGTACTCCGCGTACTTCGCCTCCAATTCGGCCGCGCGCATGAACGCCTTCTCGTCCGCGTCCGGGTCGGCGTAGATCGCGTCGCGCTCGCGCATCGCCGCCCACATCTCGGCGTGGCCCTGCAGCACCACGTCGAGCACCCGCTCGGCCTCGTAGGCGAACTGGTCCTGGCGCAGCTTGCCGACCCGCTCGTTCGCGTCGATCGCCACCGTCCCCGCGCTCGGCTCCAGCTCGCCGCCCAGGATCTTCATGAACGTCGACTTGCCGCAGCCGTTCGCCCCGATCAGCCCGTAGCGGTTCCCGCCGCCGAACTTCACGGAGACATCGGAGAAAAGGGGCTTGGCCCCGAACTGCATGGCGATACCGGAAGCGACGATCATTGAGGTTCCAGAAACAAAAAAGCCGGCCTCAGCCAGCTTGGATTGGGACTAACTGCGAGGGCGGATTATAGCAGCCTCACTCCCCGAATATTCTCACTGCGTCGGCGGTCGTCGGATTCGCGGGAAAGCGCGGAGCGCGCGGTTCGCGCCTTGTGGTTCCTATTCGCCGTACATCTCGGTGATCAGGCGGCGCAGCAGCGTCGCGGTCGCGGGCTCCAGCTCGTCCAGCCGCCGCCCGAGCCTTTCCTTGCTGATCGTGCGGATCTGATCCACGGCGATTTCGGCCTTGCGACCCGCGCACACGACCGCCACCCGGCTTCGCCAGCGCGGATGAAGCTTCGTCGTCAGCGGACACACCACCACTGTATCGAGAACCCGGTTCATGTCGTTCTGGCTGACGACGACAACCGGCCGGGTCTTGGCGATCTCGCGTCCGCGCGTGGGGTCGAGGTCGGCGAGGTATACGCCGTAGCGCCCGACCGGGCGCGTCACCACTTTGCCCCGGGCTCGATCCCGTCCGCCAGCGTCGCGTCGAGATCGCTCCAGTCCTCCTTCTCGCGCGCCGCCTCCCGGTACGTTTCCTCCCAGGTCAGGCGCTTGTCTTTCTTCCCGCGCAGCAGCAGCCCCTCCTCCCGGGCCTCCAGCACCAGAGCGTCCCTGATTTCATAGCGCTCCAGCACGGCCTTGGGCAGCCGCACGCCGCGCGAGTTGCCGATCTGGACGACTTTCAACTCGAGCTTCGCCGGGCTTTTCCGGGTAGTAGGGAGGCGATCGCGTTTCATGTAATTACTGTACCTACATTGCGCGGCATCGTCAATGCGAACGGCAACGATTACTCAGAGGGTTCCGGAAACGTCGGCCTCAGCCAGCTTGGATTCGGACTAACTGTGGGGGCGGGTTACGGCAGCTTCGCCCAATTGCTCGCGCAGGCGCCCCACGGCCTCGGGCTCGCCGCGCACGCGCAGGAACGCGCCCTCGGCATCGGCGCGCTCCTCCAGCACCGTGCAGGTGGCGAAGATCTGCCCGCGCAGTTTCTGCGCCGACCAGGGAAGGAAGAGCTCGGCCTCGACGAGGTGCCGCTGGAAGAACGCGACGATCGCCTCGCGCAGCCTGGCGACGTCGCCCTCCCTCTTCGCGCTCATCACGACGCAGCCGGGGTGCTTCGCGCGCAACGCCGATTCGTCCCCGCCGCGGTCGATCTTGTTGAAGACGAGAAGGCGCGGCACGCCCTCCGCGCCGATCTCGGCCAGCACTTCCTCGGTCACCGCGAGCTGCCGCTCGAACCCGGCATCGCTCGCATCGACCACGTGGACGAGCAGCGAGGCCTCGAGCGCTTCGTCGAGCGTCGACTTGAACGAGGCGACCAGCCCGTGCGGCAGGTTCTTGATGAAGCCGACCGTGTCGCTGACCAGCACGCGCGGGACGGTTTCGGGATGCAGCGCGCGCACCGTGGTGTCGAGCGTCGCGAAGAGCTTGTCCGCGACCAGCGCCTCGCTTGCCGTCAGCGCGCGCATCAGGGTGGACTTGCCCGCATTCGTGTAGCCGACGAGCGCCACGCGGGCGAGACCCTCGCGCTCCCGCCGCCGGGCGCGCTGCGTCTTGCGCTCCGACCCCATCGCGTCGAGCTCCTTCTGCAGCTCGGCGATGCGGTCGCGGATCTTGCGCCGGTCGAGCTCGCCGTGCGACTCGCCGCCGCTGCGGCCGCCGGTGCCGCTGCGCG
>DATDGA010000224.1:0-17296 GCA_036522335.1 Burkholderiales bacterium | reverse complement strand
TGCGCTGGTCGGCGCTTCGGGCGCCGGCAAGACGACGCTCGCGAATCTGCTGCCGCGGTTCTATTCGCCGGACTCGGGCCAGATCCTCCTCGACGGTGCCGATATATCGGCCCTCAAACTCGCCAGCCTGCGCGCGAATATCGCGCTGGTGAGTCAGGACGTCGTGCTCTTCAACGACAGCGTCGCAGCGAACATCGCCTACGGCCGTCTGTCCGGAACGAGCGAGGCTGAAATCATCAAGGCCGCCGAAGCCGCACACGCGATGCAGTTCATCAGCGAGATGCCCGAGGGGCTCGCCACCGTGATCGGCGAGAATGGCGTGCGGCTTTCGGGCGGCCAGCGGCAACGGCTTGCGATCGCGCGCGCATTCCTCAAGAATGTGCCGGTGCTCATCCTGGACGAGGCGACCTCCGCTCTGGACAGCGAATCAGAACGCCATATCCAGGCGGCGTTGGAATCGCTCATCAAAGGCCGCGCGACGCTCGTAATCGCGCACCGCCTATCCACCATCGAACGGGCCGACCGCATCGTGGTCCTGGACGCGGGTCGGGTTGTCGAGACCGGTAGGCATACCGATTTGATCGCGACCCCGGGGATCTACGCCAAGCTCCACCGTCTGCAATACTCGCACGAGGCGTCCGGGTAGATGGACACCCCGAATGCGCCCTGTGCGTGCGGCGATTGCCGCATATGAAGATCCTCCATACGGAGTCTTCATGCGGCTGGGGTGGGCAGGAAATCAGGATTCTTGACGAGGCTCAGGGGATGTCGGCGCGCGGCCACAGCGTCGCTATCGTCGCGCCGCGAGAAGCGCGAATCTACGAGGCAGCAGTCAAGCGAGGTTTGAAGGCCGAGGCGCTGCCAATTGCCAGGAGAAATGTGAGTGGTTTTCTTGCGCTGAGACGCTGCCTGGATGCAAATCCCGTGGACGTCATCAACACGCACAGCTCGACCGACAGCTGGCTCGCGGCGCTCGCTTGCGCGAGCCTGGCACGGCCGCCGGCGATCGTGCGCACGCGGCATGTTTCCGCTGCGGTCCCGAACAACCTGCCCACGCGGTGGCTTTATCGCCATGCGACCCGCCACATCGTTACCACCGGCGAGAACCTGCGCATGCAGCTGGTCCGCGACAATCGCCTCCCGCCCGAGCGTATTACTTCGGTCCCGACAGGAATCGACTCGGCACGCTTTGCTCCGGGAGCGCGCGACGCCGCGCGGCGCCTGACCGGTCTTCCTGCCGGAAGGCATCTCGTAGGCATCGTGGCGACGCTGAGGAGCTGGAAGGGCCATCGCTACCTTCTCGAGGCCCTGCACGCGCTGCCCGGTGACGTCGGACTGGTCATCGTGGGCGACGGGCCGCAGCGGCAAAATATCGAGACGAAAATCCGCGAGCTCGGCACGGGCGACCGAGTCCGGCTTGCAGGGAACCAGGACAACGTACTGCCCTGGCTGCAGTCGCTGGACGTGTTTGCGTTGCCGTCGTACGCAAACGAAGGAGTGCCGCAGGCCCTCGTTCAGGCGATGCTGTGCGGTCTGGCTTGCGTCACTACGGCCTCCGGCAGCATCGGCGAGATTGCCCGCGACGGAGTAACGGCGATCGTCGTCAGAACCGAAGACGCGGCCGATCTCAAACGCGGCCTCGAAAGAGCGCTCGGCGACGCAGAGCTGCGCAGGCGGCTCGGCGCCGCGGCGCGCCAATACTGCGCCGCGAATCTCGGGGTGGAGACGATGCTCGATCGGATGGAGAGGGTATTTCGCGATGTTGCGCGCGCCTAGCCGATTGCGTTCTCGGCTGGAGGTCGTACCGCGCGGTGTGTTGAAGCGGCTGCTTTCTGGAAGACGTCGCAGACCGGTCGATCCGCTTCGGATTCTCGTTGCGCACCAATTGTTGCTCGGGGATACGCTGATGCTGACCCCGATGCTTGCCCGCCTGCGGCGCCGCCATCCGAAAGCGGAAATCGTCATGACCGTGTCCCGCGGACAGCTCCCCTTGTATGCTCCCCGGCCCTATGGTGTACGGACACTGGCGTACAATTCCCGCGACCTCGGGTCGGCGAGGGAGCTGCTCAAATTGGAACCGTTCGATCTTGCTCTCGTGCCCGGAGACAACCGGCATGCGATGCTCGCGCTAGCGCTTGACTCGCGCTGGGTGGTCGCGCTCGCCGACGACCGGCCCGGTTGGAAGAACTGGCTCGCTGACGAGCTGGTTCCCCTTCCAGCGCAGCCGATTGCGCTCCCTGAAATCTTTGCCCTCCTCGCCGGTGAGGAAGATGATGTGGTCTACGAACCGGGCGACTGGCCTTGCCCCGAGTCAGCACCGTTCGAGCTGCCGCAACGCGACTACGCGGTGCTCAATGTCGATGCGAGCTTGTCTCTCCGGTTTTGGCAGCCAAGCAAGTGGCTGAAGGTGGCCGATGCACTCAAGGGCATGGGGCTGGAAGTCGCGTGGTGCACAGGTCCCGGAGAGGAGCGCATGGTCGAGGCGATCGATCCGGAAGGACGCTATCGTTCGTACGCAGGGATGCTCGATCTCCCCCAGTTGTGGCGCCTGCTCGAACGCGCACGCCTGCTCGTGTGCCTAGACAGTGGTGTGAGTCATCTCGCTAAACTCGCACGCACCCCGAGCGTCGTGCTCTACGGTCCTGGCACGCCGGTCCTGTGTGGTCCCGGGCGCTTCTGGCGAAACCATCCCTACCGCGCGATTACGATTGCCGATTTTCCGTGTCGCGATCAGCAAACCTTGTTCAAGCGCGACGTGAACTGGGTGCGGCGCTGCCAACGTAGCCTCAAGGAATGCCCAGCGCCGGCCTGTATGCACGCGATCGTGACCGACTCGGTGCTGGCAGGGTGTCGGGAACTGCTGAGATAGACTGTGGGCATGGAGATTCCAGATTCCCGCGAGATCTTGGAGTTTCACGATCGTTGGCTTGGACGATCCGATTGGGACGCCGAAAGCCCAACACAGACACAGGATCTCTGGTCGTATATCGAGCACAACCATCAGTGCAATTGCCGGCTCTGGAAAGAGGAAGATCAGGCTCGGCGACGGAATGTTCCCGACGCGGAGATCGCCACCAACAAGCGCAACATCGATGCCTTCAACCAGCGACGCAACGATGCGATCGAGAAAATCGACGAGTATCTCCTCGGCCAACTGGCGGCCGTGGAGCGTAAAGCGGGCTCGAGGCTGCACTCGGAGACGGCCGGATCGATGACCGACCGTCTTTCCATCCTCGCCCTCAAGGTGTTCCATATGCGGCTGCAGACCGAGCGCACCGACGCGAGTCCCGAGCATATCGAGACCAGTAGAGCCCGGCTCGCACGACTGGTCGAGCAGCGCGCGGATCTCGCCACCTCCTTCGACGCATTGCTCGACGATTGTGCTGCGGGACGCGCCTGGTTCAAGGTCTACCGGCAGTTCAAGATGTACAACGACCCGGCGTTCAATCCGTATCTCTACGGTGCAAAACGCTCATAACAAGGCGTCGAAGCGCGAGAACACCAACTCGTCGGACAGTTCAGCCACGCTTTTTTCGGCCTCGAGATAGTCGACACGTGCGCCGCGCGGCCCCCATTGACGAGGGTCGGGCGAGACGTCGGTTTCGGCGAAAAGACCCAGCACGCCGCCCGCGCTTGCCGCTGCGAAATGCATCAACCCGCTGTCGGGGAAGATCGAGCCTCGGGCGTTCCAGATGAGGCCGATCGCGGGCAGAAGCGGTCCCCGGAAGGGATGGATGTGCGCCGCCGCCGCCTCGATCACCGGCTGCACCAGGTCGTCGTCTCCGGGATAGAGTGCGCTGGTGCTCTTTCCCGGCGTCCACATGAACACGGTATCGAGTCCGAGCTGACGCTTGAAGCGCGCGCTCCAGCGCAGCACCTGGTCGGGAGCCGGTTGTTTCTTCTTCCGTCGAGCGCCAAAGCCGAGCGCGACGTAGCCTCGCGGGGAGAGCCCGTGCTCGCGCAGCCAGGTCCGCGCGAGCGCCTCCTGCTCCGGCGGAAGGCGGTATTCGGGCAGCGGCGCCCGCGCGGGGGCAGCGATGCCGAGGGGTGTCAGGAGCGCGAGCAGCCGGTCGCATTCGTGCATGCCTGGGTGAGCGGGCAGAGGATCGGTCAGACCGCGGTAGCGCCGGGCGCCGCAGTAGGCGACGACTCGCCGTGCACCGGCATGAAGAGCGCGCCGGATGGCACGCGGCGATTCCTCGCCGTTCGCGACGATCGCGGCGTCGTAGTCTTGGCGCCGCAGCTCGAAATACTGCCGTGCCTGCTCCCACGCCGCGGCGAAAGATATCCGCCCAGCATGCCTGACGCGGCGGTATGTCCAGACTCGGTCAAGATTGGGGTTGCCGGCTACGACCCAGGAGTTATAGTCGTTCGCGAGCAGATGTACTTCAGCCTCGGGCGCGCTCGACTTCAGGTGCGCGAGCATGGGCGTGGTGAGCAATAAATCGCCGATCTTGTCCCGCTTGATTACGAGTATTTTCATCTACGTGTTGCGGCCGCGTGGAATCGAGGCGGGGGGTCGGTGCCCGCTGGAGGAGCCGTCGCTGCGGTCGAAGGCCAACGCTGCGGAGTGCCGCAGGGCATTCGGAGACACTCCGTTACGCAATTGAAAAGAGATAGAATAGCGCCGGTTCGCGGGTACCGATTTGCCGGCGCACCCCGGCATGCTCAAGGCAGAAAGAAAGCAGAGTACTACATCCCAGAGGGTGCTAAGCAGAATACCGCCGCCCAGTCCTGACGGTCATGGCCGTTGACATGCTCTCCACCCGAACGCGAGATGCGCACCCGCGCATTCTGGTGATTCGACGCGACAACATCGGCGATCTTGCCTGCACCACGCCTTTGATTGCGACGCTGCGCGAGCGTCTTCCGGAGGCGTACATCGCGGCGCTGGTGAACACGTACAACGAAGCGGTTTTGACCGGGAATCCTGCCGTCGATGCCGTCTATGCGTACGAGAAGGGAAAACATCGGGGGAGGGAGCACTCCATCGCGTCGGTCTACATCGATCGTCTCCGGCTGATCATGAACCTGCGCAAAAAACAATTCGACTACGCCATTCTCGCTACCCCGGGGTTTGCGCAGCACTCGCTGCGCCTCGCCCGATGGATCGGAGCGCGGCACGTGCTTGGCTACGCCGAGCCCGGGAGGGCTCACGCCCGCCTCGATATCGCGCTTCCGTACGATCGCGACTCGAAAGCGCACGAGGTGGAGCGCGTGTTCGGTTTGCTCAAGGCGTTCGGCATCAACGGCTCGCCCCCTTCCATGCGGGTGTTTCCCGACGCGGGCGTGCGCCGCGAAATCGAGGCGACGCTCGATCGACTGGGGCGCGGTACCCCTGTCATCGGCGTACACATCAGTGCGCGGAGGAAGAACCAGCAATGGTCGTCGGCGAACTTTGGAGCGCTCATCCGCGCCATCGCAAAGCGCCACCCCGCAAGATTCCTCCTCCTCTGGTCTCCCGGCGACCCCGACAATCCGAAGCATCCGGGCGACGACGACAAAGCTCGCACTGTTGCAAAGAGCTGCGACGACCTTCCTTTGCTGCCCTTCCCCACGGAGGAGCTTTCGCGGCTGATCGCGGCCCTGTCGCTGTGCGACTGCGTCGTGTGCGCAGACGGTGGGGCGATGCACCT
Source organism: Burkholderiales bacterium (assembly GCA_036522335.1). Classification (GTDB taxonomy): domain Bacteria; phylum Pseudomonadota; class Gammaproteobacteria; order Burkholderiales; family SG8-39; genus VBDM01. The sequence continues at coordinate 11,660 of DATDGA010000224.1, read as the reverse complement.
GGCGGCGGCGCTCGGCAAGCCGACCTTGTGCTTTTTCGGCGACTCGCCGCCTGAGCGCTGGCGGCCATGGGGAACTCGGCACGAACTACTGCAACCGCTGAGCCGCAATCTCAGGGACTTGAGCGTCGAGCAAGCCATGGAGGGCTTCGAACGCCTGTTCGGCGCCCATTCGCTTGCTCCAGCCTTGAGCTGAATCGGCCGTCCTCTTCGCCGTACGCGCGGGTAGCAACGCCGGTCTCAGAGGAGACGCATTGCCTTGGCGCGGCCGAGCACCCATCGGGCGTACACAATCTCGATTACCAGGAACGGGACAAATACAAGCAACCGTTCTTCGGCCGGCAGCTTGACCGATACATATGCCCCGATGCCCTGAAAGACGGTCATACCGTAGTGAAGGAACGACACCGACCGGTGGCTGTACCCGACCCTGTTGAGGAGCTGATAAAGGTGGGTGCGGTGCGCCTGAAGAACCTTTTCCCCGCGCACCAGACGCCTCACGAAAGTGAAGGCTGTGTCGAAGATGAAATGGAACAGTAGCATCGGAACGATGTAGAACGACAAGCGTCCCAGGTCGAGGCTCGATCCGATCACGGCCAGCGTCGCAAAGGTAAAACCCAGGAAGGAGCTGCCCACATCGCCCATGAATATCCTGGCTGGCGGGAAATTGAACAGCAGGAAACCCGCTGCCCCCGCGAACAGAACGTACGAACTCATGTAGACGAAGACGCTCTTTTGCTCAAACGCGATCGCGCACAGAAACCCGGCCGCGATGACGGCGACTCCGGCCGCCAAGCCGTCCAGACCATCCATGAAGTTGTATGCGTTCGTAAGCCCGAGCAGCCAGAGAAAGGTCAGCAAGTAGCCTAGACTGCCCAGCTGGATTTCGCCCCAATACGGAACGGCAAGCCTCTTGACGATGACACCAGAGACCAGGACTACGCTCACGCACAGCACCTGCGTCAGGATCTTGGCAAGAAAAGTCTTCTGCGTGATGTCATCGACGAAGGAGACGATCGCCAGCAGCACGGCGGAGATCAAGTATCCCCAGAAGTACCGGTCGTCGATTCGCGCGATGTCGGCAACAAAATAGATGATCAGGCTGCCGATCACAAACGTCGCGACGAACGCAATTCCCCCCGATTTCGGGACAGGCCGGGAGTGCGAGGAGCGGGGATTCGGCACGTCCATCACCTGCACGAAACGCGCCATCACATAGGTGAGGAGCGCCGAACACATGAATATCGTGCCCGCAAAGGCGAGATGGGAAAGAAGCTTGAGGAGATCCATTTCAGCGGCTTCTCTCCGGACGGTATTCGGGCACGAGGCGGGCGAGTTGTCTTCTTACGTTCTCGTCGTCGGGCGACTCCGGTGCTTCGAGCCACGCCAGAGCCTCGCGGACCCAAGACGGATCGGGAGCGTCGAGCGCGCGCAAAGCGCGGACCTTCGGGTGACCGGTGGCAACAGTGTGCTCATTGTCGGCGAGCAATTCCTCGTAGAGTTTTTCACCTCGGCGCAGTCCGGTAAACGCGATTTTGATGTCGGCCTCCGAGAACCCGGAGAGCCGGATCATGTCTCGGGCGAGATCCACGATGCGCACCGGCTCTCCCATGTCGAGCACGAAAATCTCGCTGCCTTTTCCCATGAGCCCCGCCTGGAGCACGAGCTGCGCAGCCTCGGGAATCGACATGAAATATCGGGTCATGTCGGAGTGGGTCACGGTAACAGGCCCGCCGAGAGCAATCTGCTCCCTGAATTTTGGGATGACGCTCCCGGTCGATCCAAGCACGTTGCCGAAACGCACCATGACCATACGCGTGCGCTCCGCCGCCAGACTCTGGCACAGGAGTTCGGCCAGCCGCTTCGATGCGCCCATGACACTGGTGGGCCTGACTGCCTTGTCGGTGGAGATGAGCACCAGCTTCTCGACGCCGTGTGCGATCGCGGCCTGAGCCACTCGCCAAGTACCCAACGCGTTGTTGCGGACCGCCTCCCAGGCGTTATCCTCCTCCATGAGCGGTACGTGCTTGTAGGCCGCGGCGTGGAACACGACGGAGGGCCGGTGTGTGCGCATCACCGACCCAAGGCGGGCGGGATCCTTCACGTCACCGATCATGCAGGTGACGGGCACCCCTGGAAATCGTCCCGCAAATTCCTGCTCGATCTGGTAGAGCGCGAGCTCGCTCGCTTCGAAAAGAACCAGCTTCTCAGGAGCGAAGCGAGCAAGCTGGCGGCAAAGCTCGGTGCCGATCGAGCCCCCGGCGCCCGTAACCAGCGCCGTTCTTCCCTGCAACCACTCGCGCAAGCCGGCGCTGTCGAGGGTCACCGGATCGCGCCCGAGCAGGTCGTCGAGCTCGACCGGGCGAACCTGGGAGTAACTTACGCGGCCGGACATCAGGTCCTCGTATGAGGGGACCGTCATCGCACGGATTTGCGCGCGGCTGCACAACTCAAGCGCGCGCCGCCGGGCGGAGTGCGTGGCGCCCGGCATGGCGATGATCGCCTGTTCGACTCCGAGTCGATCGGCGATCTCCGGAAGCATCTCCAGCGGACCCAGCACCTTCACGCCGTCGATATCGCGGCCCTGCCTTCCAGGATCGTCGTCGAGGAGCCCGATAAACGTCCACTCCGGGCTTCGCCCCAGGCTCTTCAGCAGGTTCGCGCCCGCCGTGCCGGCCCCCAGTACGATCACGCGCTTCGAGCCGTCCGCGCTGAGCCGCCCAAGGCGGCCCTCCTTCCAGGCTCGGTAGACAATCCGGCTGCCGCTCATCAGCCCGGCGAGCAGGATCGGATAGAGCACGATGACCGAGCGCGGTACGTAGATGCGCTGCAACAGCAGCACGAGCATCGCGACGGCGAGCGCCCCGAGTCCAGCGGCCACCAGGATGCGTCGCAGGTCGGTGAGGCTCGCGTAGCGCCACAACCCCCGGTACATTCCCGCGCGCCAACAGACGAACGCCTGAACGGGCAGGATCCAGACGAGATCGGCGAACATCAAACCGGAGTAGAAGTCCGAAACCTCGAAGTTGAAGCGCAGCTGGTAGGCGATCAGCCAGCTGGCCCCCGAAGCCAGAACGTCGTGCAGAACCGTCACCACGGTCTGCCAGCTGAGGATCCTTGTGCGCGTATCCGCGGCGGGCGTGTTCTTTGTCATCTCGGATTCACGCAGAGCTGCCACATTGGGCGCACTCGGCGCGCGCCGGCCGGTTTCAGAGCGCCGCCCGGCGCATCACCTTCTCGACCGCGCGCGCGACGTCGCGCATGTCCCGTTCCGAAAGTGTCGGATGCACCATGAACATGAGGCTCGTCTCGCCAAGCTCCCGGGCAGCCTTGAATCGCTCGGCCGGACGCATCGACTCGGGGAAGGCCTTCTCGAGGTAGATTTCGCTGCAGCTGCCAACGGCACATGGCACGCCCTCGGCGCTGACGGCTTCCACGATGCGATCGCGGTTCCAGCCGGCCTTCAGCGCCCCGGAGCGGACGAACGCGTAGTACTTGTAGTAGGCGTGGCCGATTCCGTCCCGCGGAACGGTCAATCGCAAAGCCGGAACGTGCGACAGCTCCTGGGTCAGGACGTCGGCATTGCGCCGGCGAGCTCCGCACCAACCGCCGAGCTTGCGAAGTTGGATGCGCCCGATCGCCGCCTGCATTTCCGTCATGCGCCAGTTGGTTCCGAAGCTCTCGTGGATCCAGTTGAACAACCCGGGTCCCGGGACCGGACGATTGTAGATCGCGTCGTAGCTCTTACCGTGGTCCTTGTACGACCAGGCCTTCGCCCAGACCGCTTCGTCGTTCGTCACAAGCATTCCGCCCTCGCCGCCGGTGGTGATAATCTTGTCCTGGCAGAACGAGAAGGCGCCGATGTCGCCGATCGAGCCCACGGGGCGGCCCTTGTAGGTCGCGCCGTGCGCCTGCGCGCAGTCCTCGATCACTTTGAGGTTGCGTTCGCGCGCGAGCGCCATGATGGGATCCATGTCGCACGGCCATCCCGCGAGATGCACCGCGATGATCGCACGTGTTTTTGGAGTCAGCACCGCCCTGATGGTCTCGGCAGTGAGGTTCTGGTTTTCCCGGTCGACTTCGGCGCAAACCGGCGTACTGCCGCGCATGACCGCGCAGCTTGCACAGGCAATGAAGGTGCGGCTCGGAACGATCACCTCGTCTCCTGTGCCGATGCCGAGCGTATATAGAGCGAGCTCCAGCGCCACGGTGCCGTTCGCTAGCGCGACTGCGTGGTGACAGCCGGTATGCTCGGCATATTCCCGCTCGAAGGCCCGGGCCTCGTCGCCGGTCCAGTAATTCACCCGCCCCGAGGCGAGCACCTTTGACACGGCCTCGATTTCGTCCGGTGCGTAGAACGGCCATGGGGCGAGCGGTGCCGCGCGCGCCGGCTTGCCGCCCTCGATCGCGAGGCGCTCAGCGCGCGCCGGGATCGGCCGGGAGCTCATGCGGCGAGGACCCGGGCCGGAGACCCGGCCGCCCTGACGTTGTCCGAAACGTGATCGACAAGCGTCGATCCTGCGCCGATCACGGTGTGGGCTCCGACTCGAATGCCGGGGATCACCACCGTCCCCGCGCCGATGAAGCTGCCGGCACCCACCTGCACACCGCCGCACAGGTTCGCACCGGGCGCGATATGCGCGCCGTCCCCGATTACGCAATCGTGGTCGATCGTGGCGCCGGTGTTGATAATCACATTCTCTCCTATCCTCGCATCTGAATTGACGATCGCGCCCGCCATCACTACGCTCCCCGCACCGACCGCGGCCCCGCGGCCGATCCAGGCGTCCGGATGCACGGCTCGGGCGAATTCGAACCCCCTCGCGCGCAGCCACGCCGCGATTCGCGCACGCGTCGCGTTGTCTCCGATCGACACTAGCACTGAAGGCCTTTTTTTCGCGCCCGTTGCAAGAATGCTCTCGGTTGGGCCGGCTACCGCGTAACCGAAGAACGGCTTGCCGTGAAGGGCCGGATTGTCGTCCAGCAGATGCAAAATCCGGTACCGGCCTTCGTGCTCGAGGGCATCGATCACCACTTTGGCGTGTCCGCTTGCGCCGACGAGCACGAGCCCGGGTCTGCTAGCCATTGCGCGGCTCACGGCGATTGCCCGTAAAGCGCGGCATGGTGGCGTGTCCCGGCTGGCTGACTCCTTCAGAGCAGAAAATTTTCATGAAAGTGAGAGACAGAATCCGCAGGTCGAGCCAGAGCGATCGATGATCCACATACCACACGTCGAGCCGCAGACGCTCCTCCCAGGACTGCGCGTTGCGGCCGTTCACCTGCGCCCAGCCGGTAATGCCCGGGCGCACCTCATGCCGGCGCGCTTGCTCGGCGGAATAGAGCGGGAGATACTCGACCAGCAGGGGCCGCGGGCCGACGAGGCTCATGTCCCCGCGAAAAACGTTCCAGAGCTGCGGCAGTTCGTCGAGGCTGTAGCGACGCGTGAAACGGCCTGCCGGCGTCAGCCGCTCGGCGTCGGGCAGCGGCTCTCCCGCGGCATCGATCGTGTCCGCCATCGTGCGGAACTTGTACAGCGTAAAAAGCCGACCCTGCTTTCCGGGCCGGCGCTGGGCGAACAGGATCGGCCGGCCTATGGCACAAAGCACGAGCACGGCCACGACCGCGATCAGCGGCGCGAGGGCCACGAGTCCGAGGCACGCCGCAAGGAAGTCCATACCGCGCTTGAGCATCTGCGCGATTATAGCTTCGCGGCAATGCCGGCGTAGTACTCTAGCAAGGCTTGCGTCACCCGCGCTGCGGAAAAATCCTGCAGCGCGCGCGCGCGCCCGGCGGTCCCGAGTCTGCGCCGCAGATCGGGCTGCGCGAGCAAGGTTTCCATGCATGTGCGCAGTCCTTCCACGTCGGCTGGCAGATGAAGCAGTCCGGTCTCCCCCTCTGCCACGGCATCGACAATCCCGTAGATGCGCGAGGCGATGACCGGCAATCCGGCTGCCGCTGCCTCGAGCGCTACTTGGCCGAATCCTTCGCGGTAGCTCGGCAGACAGAATACGTCGGCCGCCGCCATGTAGTCCTCGGGCCGGTCCGTGTAGTCGATGATGCGCACGCGGTCCGCACGGGGTACGACGGCCTCCTCGATGTGCCGTCGCAAGCCGTCTTCTTCCGGCCCTACGAGCGCGAGGTGGACCGTGACGTGGCGCTCCGCAAGCTTGGTGAAGGCGAGCGCAAGGTCCTGCACGCCTTTGTCTCGGCTCAGCCGGCCGAGATAGAGGAACACGACGGCGTCCTCGGGGACCCGTATCGCGCCTCTGATTCTCCGTCTCGCCGCAGCGTCCGGCCGGAACCGCTCGCCGTCCACGCCGCAGATCGAGCCGTTTGCGAGCACGGTCGCCTTGCTCGCCGGGACGACCCGGTTTTCAATCAAAAATTCGCACTGCGAGCGGCTGTCGACCAGGACGTGCGTCGCAAGTCGGGCGATGAGCCTGTCAACTGAGCGCAGCAAGGCGCCTGCCAGCCTCTTCCGCGTCACCCAGACCTGGCCGGTAAAGATGTGGATTCGCACGGGTACCCTGACGAGCCACGCCGCCGCCATGGCGAGCAGCCCTGCCTTCGGTGTGACCGAATGCACCACGTCGAAGCGGTGCCGCCTGAAGTGGCGCACGAGGCATAACAACGCCCATAGGTCGCGCAGCGGCGAGATCCTGCGCTCGATCGGCACGAATATTACTGGAACGCGTATGCCGAGCTTCTGTAAAGCCTCAGGATCGGTCGCGTTAGCGGCAACGACGACAATGTAACTCTTGCTTAGAGCGGCAAGCTGGTCGAGTAGAAAAGCCCTCGCCGTCATCAGGGTCGACACGACGACGCATATCGTTTTCATTGTCCATTCCATCCACGCATTCGGAAGCCGGCCCGAAGGAGTTTCGTGAGGGAACGCGCGGACGGCGGACCTAGAACCACGACACCGATGCTCGCTCTTGCAGCAACTGCGAGTAGATGGCCGCCCGACCCAATTGGCCAGACTTGCCTATCGGTGCCACGTATTACGATTCACGTAGCCGACGTAGCTGAGAACGAGGCGCACGACTTTCTTTGACACGTTGTCCGCCTCATAATCGGGTACCACTCGAAAGGTCCGCGCACCTTCCTTATGATGCGCCAGCGCCACTTCGATGGACTTCAGGACATTCTCTGACCGCAACCCGGCCAAGATCAGCGTTCCCTCGTCCATGCCTTCCGGTCGCTCGTGCGAATTTCTGATGGTGATGGCCGGAAAACCGACAATCGAAGATTCCTCGGTGATCGTACCGCTGTCGGATATCACGCAACGGGCATGCATCTGCAGCTTCACGTAGTCCAGAAAACCCAGAGGTTTCAGGAAACGCACATTGGGTCCCGCGTCGACGTGCCCCATCTCCTCGAGGCGCTTCCTGGTCCGGGGATGGGTCGATACGATGACCGGGAGACGGTAACTCTCGCCAATCGCCCTGATCGAAGCCAGCAGATCGAGTAGATTTTCGGGCGCGTCCACGTTCTCCTCGCGGTGCGCGCTGACGAGAAAGTAGCCGCCCCGCGTCACGGCGAGCTCCTTCAGAACTCCGGAGCGCTCGATTTTCGGCATGTAGTACTGCAACACCTCCCTCATCGGGGACCCTGTTTTGATCACGGTGTCGGCCTTCAGCCCTTCGGCAAGAAGATAGCGGCGCGCGTGTTCGCTGTAGGGGAGATTGATGTCGCTTACGTGATCGACGATCTTTCGATTGATCTCCTCCGGAGTGCGCTCGTCGAAACAGCGATTGCCGGCCTCCATGTGGAAAATGGGGATCTTGCGCCTCTTCGCGGCGATGGCCGCAAGGCAGCTGTTGGTGTCTCCGAGCAGGAGCAGGGCATCGGGGTTCTCCTTTTCGAGTACCTCGTCGGATTTGGAGATTATGTTGGCGATCGCCTGAGCTGGCCTCTCCGCGGCGACCTCCAGGAAATGATTCGGTTCTCGGATCTCAAGCTGCTCGAAGAAGATCTTGCTCAACTCGTAATCGAAGTTTTGTCCCGTGTGTACAAGTATGTGAGGCAGGCAAGCGTCGAGCTCGGCGATTACCCTCGAAAGCTTGATCAGCTCTGGGCGTGTCCCAACGATCGTCATCACCTTCAGTGCCATGCGAGATGAGCTCTTTCGTAGGGTCAGCGCAGCACTTCTTCGGTACCCGAGAATTCTCTGGGTACGTCGAGCAATCCGTGCCGCTTCAACAGTTCCACCGTACCCCGATGATCGAGGACGGCATCCTCGGAGCTATACTCCTTGGTCAGTGCATTGAGCTCTCCCGAAGGATCGCCTACAAGTTCCGGAAGCATTGGGCGGATCGCATAGTTGTCGCCTCTCGCTACACAGTGGTTTGCCTCTTCTTCCGATACGAGGATCTCGTGCATCTTCTCTCCGGGGCGTATTCCGACCATGCTGATCTCGATCGGTCTACCGGCAATGAGAGCTTGGGCAATGTTCATCACGGTCGCAGAGGGCGCGCGAGGTATGTAGGTTTCACCCCTCTTGGCATTCTCGATCGCAGCAAACACTGTGTCGACCGCTTCGTTCAAGGTCAGCAGAAACCGGGTCATGTCCGGTACGGTTACGGTTACCGGCCCCCCGTGGCGGATCTGATCGTGAAACAGCGGTATGACCGATCCACGCGACGCCAGCACGTTTCCGTATCGGACGCACACAAAACGCGTATTCGGGTTCAGGATGTTGGCTGCCGTAAATATCCGTTCCTGGATTGCCTTCGTCATCCCCATCACGTTAACGGGCTTGCAAGCCTTGTCGGTGCTGACTCCGACGACGGTCTGGACTGGGTAGCGGTTTTCCTCGATCGCCCGGACGATGTTGTAAGCGCCCATGCAGTTCGTCATGACGGCTTGCGTCGGAAAATACTCGCACACGGGGACTTGCTTGAGCGCTGCCGCGTTCACGACAATGTCGGCGTCCTTTATCGCCGAGCAGACGTCGGAGAAATCCCGGACATCCCCGATCCTGAACTCGAGTACGTTCATGAAGTTCCTGAAGATAACCTCGTCGGTCGTCGCGTGCTTGTGCAGGTAGGACATCCGCATCGAGTGCTGTTTCGCTTCGTCACGAGAGAACACGATCACCTTGCGAGGTGTGCCTCGTTCTCCGCTCAGGACCCGGTGAACGAAAGTCTTCCCCATGGATCCCGTTCCTCCGGTAACCACGATGCGCTTGCCTTCGAAAATCATGGCGCAACTCCTGGAATATCCCTCGCAAGCTCTTCAACCATCTCCTTCCACTTGGGTGGCCGATAGCCCGACGCCTCGCGGAAACGGGACGAATCCAAGCTCCTGTCGCACTGGAACCCGTCATAGGGTTCAATTTCGATCGAGAGCTTGAGCGCATCGCGTAGCATCGTAAGCAGCCTGAACTTGCTGATCGGCTCGCTGGAGACGTGATATAGCCCAGACAGTGGAACCGGATGCGTCAGGACGTTCTCGATGATGCGCGCCGCCTCCAGCGTCGTGAATCCAGAAAAAACAGCCTTTGTGTATCCCCTTACCCGACTGCGCTGGGCGAGAAACCACTCCAGAAGCCCGGACTTGCGCGTGAGCTCGCGCCCGATGATTGACGTCCGCAGAGTCAGACAGTTTTCGCCTTGCGCTTCGCCGAGGTGCTTGGTGCGTCCGTAAAGATCCTCTGCGTCTGGAACATCGGCCTCCACGTATCTCCCGCGACGCCCGGAGAAAACACAGTCCGTGCTGATGTGTACCATTCTGGCGCCAGCCACCTGACAAATCGTAGCCAGCCGGTGTGGGAGCAGGGCATTGATTTCCAAACTCTGAATCGCAGCGTTCGCCTCAGCGCGCTGTTTGACGATGCCAATCGCATTGACAACGGCATCGGGGCGACATGCCGCGACAACCTCGAGCAGTTTTTGTGGCGAACGCGCGTCCACCCCGTAGTAGGTTCGCGCCGGGTCGAAGAGTCCGAAGGATGCGTAGGACGAGGCATCCTGCCTGAGGGTTACGTACGCTTCATGCCGATGTCCAAGGTGTCGCAGCACCTGGTGTCCGAGCATGCCGTCACCGCCGAGAATCAGGATTCTCATGGATTCGCTTCATATACAGCCGTCCCAGTGATGTGGCCCGTCTCGAATTCACTCGCACCGCCGATGGATTCTTCCTGCGATGACCCGAGGCAATTGTAGACGACTGTAGCGCTTCGCGTGAGAGTTGGCGCTTTCGAGGCGGAGCGATGGCGGCCAATGTTTGCCTACGGCGTCACTTTCCGAGTACCCGCCTCAGCTGCCACAGAACCCTGTAACCGATTCTGTTGATCAGACCGTTCACGATAAGACGCCAGGTCCGGAGGCGAAGGAAGCTGTTGGGATAGAGCGTGAACGCAAGGTGCAGGTGGTTCAAAGCCGTCAGAAGACGGCCGGAGCGAAGATGCTGGCGGCCCGAAATGATGTGGGCGTTACTGAGTGCCTGGGGTTCTGCGCGAGAAATTTCGGGCGGCAGCTGGCGAGTCCGGAAGTGCTCGGACACGACGTTCACCATCTCATCTGCCTTCCTTGGGTCGGCTTCGGCAAGCGACTGGGACTGGTCGTGCATCCGGTACGCCGCGAGGATTTCCGGGATTCTGGCGAACTCTCCCTCCAAGCCCAACCGCAGCCAATACTCGTAGTCGGGAGTCTGCCTAAGCCGCTCGTTCCAGGGGCCGGCCCGTTCGAATGCATCGCGCCGAAAGAAAACGCCCGGCCCGGGCTGGCAGACTATCCCGACGGCGAGGTCCTTGTAGCTGAACTCGGGAGTGCGGACGTTCCAAATAACATGCGACTCCGGGTCAACCCGGTTGAAGTCGCAGTAGGTCAAAACGATCTCGGGGTTCGCGATGAGCTTATCGGCCGATGTCCCGACCGCCCCGGGCAGGAGGAAGTCGTCGGCTGCGAGATACGAAAGTATCTCGCCCCTGGACATCCGCCATCCCTTGTTCAAGGTCGCGGCCTGCCCTATGTTCGCATGGGATTCGCAATGGAATCTTCCGGCATACGCAACGAGCACGGCTCGCGTGTCGTCGGTCGAACCGTCATCCAGGACGATCAATTCGATGCGCGAATAGTCCTGCGAAAGGATGCTTTCGATTGCCTGTCGCAGGTAATGGCCCTGGTTGTAACAGGGGATAACGATTGAAACTAAAGGATTCGAACTGAACATTCTCTCCGCCTGTCAACGATCACTGGGATCCGGAGGTAGGCCGTTGGGAGATGTGGCCCCGCTAGTTTGAACAACCCAATTTATGAGCGGACTCCTGGCGGGTTGCAGAAGGTGCAGAGTTGTCCACGGCGGCGTGCGTCGCTTGCGACGAACGCACGGTTCGGCCAGGGTCTTTGCGCAAGGCGGCCAAGGCCACTTGGGCCTTGAATGCCCGATTGTGGGTGCGGCGGGTGCGTCGTCCCGAGACATTCTTCTTCAACAGAAACTCCTCTTTGCCAGACTGCCTTCGGTCCGGCTCTATACCCGAAGTTTCCACCTGTGACGCTGTTCAGATTCAGGGGGCCACTTCTCCGTTTGGAATACGAAGCGCTTCAACCGAAACAATATAGAGATTTACTCGCATGCCTTTTCTTCATTATCGTAATAGATCTATCTTTCTAAAAGGGACCTTCTTCTTAACTGAAAGTAGTCTTCTTGCTTTAGATCGG
>DATDGA010000223.1:0-2384 GCA_036522335.1 Burkholderiales bacterium | reverse complement strand
ATCCAGGCGGGAAAGTTCAGGCCGCTTGCGGTGAGCTCGCCAGATCGCTCGCCTTCGCTTCCGGACGTGCCCACGGTCGCGCAAAGCGTGCCGGGGTACGAGGCGAGCTCCTTCCTCGGTATCGCCGGCCCGGCGGGAATGCCGGACGCGATCGTCGAGCGCGTCAACCGCGAAGTGCGGCGCGTACTCGCCCTGCCTGACATCGGACGGCGCTTCGCCGAGTGGGGCGGCACGCCGGGTCCCAGCAGTCCGGACCAGATGCGCCTCCGCGTCGAGGCGGAAATCGACAAGTGGAAACGGGTAGTGGAAGCGAGAAAGATCGAGCTTCCGCAGTGAATCGATCTTCAGCGGGGGCGCACCCGCGCGACCGCGCTCGCCGAGACAAGCGCGCCATTCAGTTCCGCCGGCGAGACAAGCCCCTTTTCTGGCATCCGTCTTGCTCCGTTAGGGCTTAGTTCAGTTTCCTCTGAGGTACGGGCGCGCCGCCGACGGGCCAGCGTCATCTATGTCGTCAGATCAACAGCTGCAACCTCGGTTCTCCGAGAACGAGCTCCTGATGGCGCTCTTCGCTCAGGAAGCGACCGGAATCGCCGTGACCACCCTCGAGGGGCGTTTCCTGAGGGTCAATCGCGCGCTCTGCCGGATGACCGGGTACTCCGAAGGGGAGCTCCTGCAGACCACATTTCAGGAAATCACCCATCCGGACGACATCGAATCGAACAAGAATTTCCGGAAGCAGTTGGTGTCGGGAGAGTTGGCTAACCACACTCTGGACAAGCGCTACGTGCGCAAAGACGGCAAGCTGCTGTCCGTTCAAATCGGGGTCAACGTGGTTCGGGACGACTCGGGTTCGCCGCAGTGCTGCGTCGCCCTGATTCACGACATGACCGCCAACTTTGAGGCCCGCGAGGCCTTGCAGGAAAGCGAACATCGCTTCCGGCGGATGGTCGAGATGAGCACTGACTGGTACTGGGAACAGGATGCGCAGATGCGCTTCGTCAAGTTGCCGGGATTCGAGCGAAGGCACTTCAACCGGGAGACCGCGCTGGGGCGGACCCGATGGGAGCTTCCCGATCTCGGCCCGCTTCCGGAGGCGGCTTGGGAGCGGCACAGGGCCATGCTCGATCGGCGCCAGCCGTTTCACGACTTCGTATTTTTGAGACGCAATGACTTCGGAGAAATGCGCTACATGAGCGTAAGCGGGGAACCGGTTTTCGATCGCGATGGGCGGTTCACCGGATATTGCGGCACCGGCAAGGACGTCACCGAGCAGGTGCGCGCCCAGAAGGCGCTTGAAAGCAGCGAAGCGCGCTACCGCACTCTGTTCGAGTGGCATCCTCATCCCATGTGGGTCGTGGACTCGAGCACGCTCGCCTTCCTTGCGGTCAACGAGGCGGCCGTGAGGCACTACGGTTACTCCAGGGCGGAGTTTCTCTCGATGACCGCGGACCAGATCCGACCGCCCGAGGAAGTGTCGCAATTGATGAAGGCCTTTCGGGATCAAAGCCGGTCTTATCAGCACCGCGTGTGGAGACACCGGAAGAAGAACGGCGAGCTGATCTACGTCGAGATCGTCTCATTCAATTTGAAATTCGACGGGCGGCCGGCCCGGCTGGGTGTCGTGACCGATATCACCGAGCGCGTGAAGGCGGAGGAACGGGTGCGGGAGAGCGACAACAGGAGCCGGCCCTACCTGAAGAGCGGCAGCGGCAGATAGGGTAGGACGTGCACCGGGCGCATCCGGTGCGAGCGGCGCTTGCGGGGAAACGTTCCGCGAACTAGCATTCGGACTTTCCTCCGCCCGCACAGGCAAGCGCAGTGAACGAAAGTCGCGTCCCTCCCCATCTCTCGGTCAGGATACCTTCGCTGCTTGCGATCGCTCTGCTCTGTGCCGGGGCCTCGGCACAGACGGGCTATCCGACCAAGCCCGTGCGTTTCATCGTTCCCTCCGCAGCCGGAGGCGGCACCGATATCATCGCCAGAGCTCTGGGGCAAAAGCTGTCCGAGTCGCTCGGTCAGCAATTCGTCGTGGACAACCGCCCGGGCGCCGGCCAGATGATCGGCATCGAGATGGCCGCGAAATCCTCCGCCGACGGGCACACGATCCTGATGGCTGCGAGCACGCTCGCGATCAATCCCGTCATGTACAAGAAGCTGCCTTACGATGCACTGCGCGACTTTGCACCGATCACACAGGCGGCGTCGCTGCCCAACGTGCTGGTGGTGCGCCCTTCGCTGCCGGTGTATTCGGTCGCGGAGTTGATCGCGTATGCCAGGCAGCGCCCCGGCCAGCTCGATTTCGCCTCGGCCGGAATCGGAACCTCGCCGCAGATGTCGATCGAACTCTTGAAGAGCATGGCGGGAATAGACATGGTCCATGTCCC
>DATDGA010000222.1:0-9576 GCA_036522335.1 Burkholderiales bacterium | reverse complement strand
GCTCGATTTGAGCGCGACAATGTCGGGAGAGTTTGCGCGCACGGTGGGCTATCAGAGCCTCATGGTCGGCAATCCCCTGCTGGACGCCAACGGCAAGCCCATCATTACCGTCAATGAGGACGGGGAGTTCATGATCGCGCGCGAGGTTCCGCCGGTGACGCCGGGCAGCTCGCGCGGCAGCCGCCTGATCGAGCGCATGTTCGAACAGCCGCTCCTGGCTGGCGCGAGCAGCACAAGCCAACGCGCCTTCTGCCGTGCCGGCGGCCAAGCGACCTGCGTCAACAGTGCCACCTACCAGGACCACACGGCGATTGTGAGCCCCTTGAATGCCTCGGAGAAGCGAATCATCACCGAATGGATCGACATCGGCGGGACCTATTTCAACGATCCCTACAGCGCGGGCAAGCTGCGCTCGGTGGCTGCGCAACTTTCAGAATCCGTGTTTGCCTGCAAGGTGCAGCCGATCCTGCAGGCGAGTTGCGCGAGTTGCCACCAGGCCTTCGGCGGCAACGGAACCAGCAGCGGGCCGGCGAACCCGACCTTCGCGGCAAACCGGTTCGTCCTGACGGGCAATACCCCGGCGGATTTCGGTGTCACGGCCACGATGGTGACAAACATCACCATGCCGGATAACAGCCTGCTGCTGTTGCGGCCGTCGCACATCATCACCGACACGCCTCCGCATCCCGGAACCGCGACCATACCTTCCACGCCGTTCTTGCCGTTCGGTTCCGCCGACTACAATTCGATCAAGGCATGGATTGCCGGCACGCTGACTTGTCAATAATGCGATGGCGACGGGGCATCGTTTGGCTTGGCGTGGGCGGTGCACTGGCGCTGGCCGGCTGCGGAGAGCAGGTCCCGTCGCAGGCGGTGGCCCAGCAGGGCGTGCTGTGCTCCAACGATTTTCAGGCCTGTGTGATGCCGGTGCTCTCCGGCCAGATTCGCCGTCAGGACGGAGCGACGGTGAGCTGCATGAACAGCACTTGCCACCTTGCCGGTGGTAATGGCGGCCGTTTCACTCTGAGCGCGACGGATGCGAATGCCGACATGCAGGTGGTGACGACATTGGCTGACTTGGAAAATCCGCACGCCAGCCCGGTCCTGGCGAAGCCGGCGGAGGAAGTTACGCACGGCGGCGGCCGGGTTCTGTCGGGCCGTGGCGACAGCTGCTACCTCGCCATCTACAACTGGATCAGCACTAAGGGAGACCCTGTCCTGGGCGACGCCAGCCCCTCGTGCGGCAAGTGCGTGCCGGTGGCGAACACATCCACGGACTGCGGTTTTCCGTGAGGATGGGCACGGCGGAGGGGAGCCGCCATTACGCACACAGGCTCAGTCCGAATCGTCTTGCGGTATGGTGCTTCTGCGCGCTGTTCGCGTTCACCCTCCCGGTGTCGGCCGACGAATCGAATGAGCGCGTATTGGTGGCCGATCCCTATCTGGAACTGCATACCGGTCCGGGCCGCGGTTATCCGATATTCGACATTGCGGAACGAGGGGAGCGCGTGGAAATCCTCAAGCGGCACACCGATTGGTTCAAGGTGCGGACGGCGCGCGACAAGGAAGGGTGGGTCTCGCGCGAGCAAATGGAGGCGACGCTCACCGAGGCTGGAGAACGGGAAACATTTCGCGATGTATTGTTCGATGACTACCTCGCGCGCAGACTGGAGTTTGGTTTCTCCGTCGGCACCTTCCAGCACGATCCCTTGTTGTCGGTCTACGCTGGCTACCGCCTGCACGACAATTTCGTGGTCGAGTTCACGGTCGCGCAATCGGCCGGCGACTTCTCCACCACGTCCTTGTATTACGCTTCACTTGTGTCGCAGCCATTTCCGGACTCGCCTTGGTCGCCCTTTTTTGCCCTGGGGGCGGGTCGCTTCACCAATGCGCCGAAGTCCACGCTCGTCAGTGCAATCGAGACCAAGGGAGGTCTTGCCAACGCGGCGATCGGCCTGCGTTACTACTTCACGCGCCAGTTCTTCCTGGTCGTTCAAGCGAAGCAGCATGTAGCGCTGGTGAACTACAACGACACGAACCGCTATACCGAGTTGTCCGCGGGCGTCGCATTCTTTTTCTAGTCGCATGACTGAGACATGACGAATCTACCGATCCCGGCGTTCCTGATATTCACGCTGAGCTTGATTGTGCCGGCCACGGCAACGGCGCAATCGGCGACGGAATCCATCCCTGAGCCGGTGATCCCTGCGCAGGTGGATCGGCGCAACGTCCACATCCCGAAGATCAGAGCGAACGACATAGAAGTGGGCGCTTTCACCGGCATTCTCAGCGTTCAGGATTTCGGCGCGAAACCCGCCTCCGGCCTTCGCCTCGGATACCACGTCACGGAAGATTTTTTTGTCGAGGGAATGTATGGACGTTCGAAGGTGTCGGACCAGTCGTTCCGTCGGTTCGGAGCCGCCATCTTCAAGAGCGAGGAAATCCCGCTTACCTACTATTCCCTCTCGGTCGGCTGGGATCTGTTTCCGGGCGAGGTATTCGTGGGAAAGAATTGGGCGATGACGTCGGCGGTGTATCTGGTCGGCGGAGTGGGTAATGTCAATTTCAACAGTGAAGACCATACGACGTACAACTTCGGGATCGGAATACGCGTCCTTCCCGCAGATTGGTTCTCGATGCGCTTCGAGATACGGGATCTCATGTTCAATTCCGATCTTCTGGGCAAGAACGAGCTCAAGCAAAATTTCGAGATGACGCTTGGAATAGCGGCTTATTTTTAATGGAGTGGTGAAATGAGTGCACGCATGCGTCCTGTAAGTGTTCTCCTGGCGCTGGTGGTCTTGGCCGTTGTCGGCATCGGTACCGCTACGGCGCTGCCGGTCGTGGGGGTGGCGGCGCCCGACTTTGCGCTGAAGAGCGACAGCGGGCGCAATGTGCGCTTGAGCGAGCTGCGCGGTCAAGTCGTTTTGGTCAACTTCTGGGCCAGTTGGTGCAATCCCTGCCGTCAGGAGTTGCCTCTGCTGAACAAGATCTTCACGCAGTATCGCGCGGCCGGATTTACCCTGCTCGCTGTCAGTGTCGACGATGACCGCAAGAACGCGGAAGCGATGCTGAAACGGCTCGGGTTGCAATTGCCAACGCTGTTCGACGGCAACAAGAACGTTGCGAAGCTGTATGGCGTGGATACGATGCCGGCGACGCTCCTGATCGATCGCGACGGGCGAGTGCGGTACGTGCACCGCGGCTACTACAGCGGCTATGAGCGGAAATACGAGCAGCAGGTGCGGGAGTTGCTGAAAGAATGACACGACGCGTGCTATCGGCGATCGTCGCGGCCGCATGCCTCTGCGGCTGTGCCATTGAACCGTGGGTCAAGCCCTACGAGCGCGAGTGGCTGGCCGATCCGCTGATGAGCGTTTCACGCGATCCCTTGTCGGATAAATACCTGCAGCACGTACACGATGTGCGCGAGGGTGCGCGCGGGGCTACTGTCGCGGAGGGGGGCGGATGCGGATGCAATTGAGCACCTGCATCCGTGCCCTCTGGTTGGCGTTGGCGGGTCTTTTTGCTGCGCCCACGCGAGGAGCCGTGCTTCCCGAGGACCGCGTGGACCTTTTGTATCACTACTACGACGGCGGCGGGACCACGGTGAACGGGCCCGCACTGTTGGTGCGCAAAGGCATCGGCGAGAGCGTGTCGGCATATGCCTCGTATTTCATCGACAACGTAAGTTGTGCCTCGATCGATGTCGTGACCACGGCCAGCCCGTTCAAGGAAAAGCGAGTTGAGTATGGCGGCGGCGTCGACTACCTGTACCGGAACACGACGCTCGGCCTGTCGGTCCTGCGCAGCAAGGAGCCCGACTATGTGGCCAATACCGTGGGCGTCACGGTGGCGCACGAGGTATTGGACGGCCTCACGACCTTCAGTCTGGGATACAACGTGAGTTATGACGATGTCGGCAAGGCGCACACGGATTTCGCCGCCCACGTCAATCGCTATCAATACAAACTCGGGGTGTCTCAGGTCGTCACCAAGAGCCTGCTGCTGAATCTCAACTACGAGGCCATTTTGGAGGATGGCTATCTACATAGCCCCTATCGAGCCGCAAGGCTGTTGGGATTGTCGGTTCCGGAAGTCTATCCGGGTACGCGCGACAGCTACGCGGTCGCGTTGGGCGCTATCAAGGGATTCGGCTCGAACGATGGCCAGCTCAACTCGTCGGTGCATCTTCGCTATCGCTATTTTTGGGATAACTGGAATATCCGCGCCCACACCGTCGACCTGGGATATGAGAGCCGTGTCGGCGACCGTTGGCTGGTCGAACCCTACTATCGCTACTACAAACAATCGGCGGCGTCATTTTACGCCGACGACTTCACTACGCAGATGACCTTCATGGCGCGGGACCGCGAGTTGAGCGATTTTTCCAGCACCGCACTCGGTGCCAAGGCCAGTTATCAATTGTTCAATCGCCGCTTCAATTTCAGCCGGGCGACCCTGAACTTCAATTACGAACTGATCAGTTACGACTACAAGAATTTCACAGACGTACGCACGGGCCAACTGTATGCGTACAGGGCCAATGTCTTTCAGGTATTTCTGTCGGGATGGTTCTAGACGGAGAAGCAAACATGAAAATTCATTCGAACAGGTATTTCCGCGCTCTGCGACACGTCCCTGGCGTGCTGGCGCTCACCGCCGGCCTGGCGATGGCAGCCGAAACGGCGAAGACGCCGCCGCGGGACTCGCAGAGTCTGGATACGGGAATCCAGTCGCTCAAGCAGGAGGCGATGGAGCTCAATCGCGATCTGCTCGTGCTCGAAGAAGAGCTGCTGTTTCCGGCGAGCACACAGGTGGCGATATTCGTCTCGGTGGATATCGGGACTTTGTTCGATCTCGACTCGGTGCAGCTTAAGCTCGACAACTCGGTAGTGACAAACTATCTCTACACCGAACGCGAGGCGCAGGCCCTGCATCGTGGCGGCGTGCAACGCCTCTATATGGGGAATCTGAAGACCGGCAAGCACGAACTGGTCGCGGTATTCGCCGGAAAGGGTCCCCGTTGGCGCGACTATCGGCGCGGCACGACGCTCAAGTTCGACAAGGGTACCGATCCCAAGTACATCGAGCTTCAGATTCGAGACGAGACGCGCGGCCAGCAGCCGGAGTTCCGCGTCAAGGAATGGTAGGGGTCTCATGGTGCAACCGGCGCACAAAGAAGTTCGCGTCCCCAAGCGGGTCTGCGTCCTAGGGGCGGCACTCGCCTGCATGGCGGCGTTTGTCGCCGGCGGCGCGCCTGCGGCACCCGCGGACGAAAGGCATGCGGTAAAAGACCCGCACTTCGGCGAAGTCCTGTTCTATTTCTTTCAGGAAGACTATTTTTCGGCACTGACGCGGCTCACGACCGCGCAGCAGTTCGCGCGCGTGCCGCATCACGCCGATGAAGCGGAGCTGCTGCGCGGCGGAATGCTGTTGTCGTACGGGCTGCATCAGGAAGCCGGGCGCATCTTCCAGGCGCTCATCGACGCCGGCGCGCCTCCGTCGGTCCGCGACCGGGCCTGGTTCTATCTGGCCAAGATCCGCTATCAACGCGGCTATTCCGCCGAGGCCGAAGATGCGATCGCGCGCGTGCGCGGTCCATTGCCCGGGGATCTCGAAGACGAGCGGCTCGTGCTTTACGCCGTCCTGCTCTTGCGCCGCCAGCAATACCCTCAGGCCATTGCGATGTTGCGACGAACCTCCGACCGTTCCGGGTGGGCCGCCTACGGGCGCTACAACCTGGGTGTGGCGCTGATACAGGCGGGCGAGCGCGACGCCGGCGTGAAGTTGCTCGACGAGATCGGAAGCAATCGCGCGCGCGGCGAGGAGCTCACGGCGCTGCGGGACAAGGCCAACGTCGCGCTCGCGTATTCCTTCTTGCAAAGCGACGCTCCGGCGCGGGCCGAACCCTATCTCGAGCGGGTGCGTCTCAACGGCTTGTTGTCGAACAAGGCCCTGCTGGGTCTGGGGTGGACGCACGCGGCGCTCAACGAGTACGAACGCGCGCTGGTGCCGTGGATGGAACTGACGGATCGTTCGATGGCGGACACGGCGGTCCAGGAGTCGTTGCTCGCCGTGCCGTTTGCGCTGGGAAAGCTAGGCGCATACCGCCAGTCGCTCGCGCGCTACGAAAGCGCGCTCGATGCCTACACGCGCGAGATCGCGCGGCTCGACGAGGCCATCGCGGCGATTCGTCGCGGGGCGCTGGTCGAAAACATCCTGCGCGACAACCCGGGAGAAGAATCGGGATGGTTCTGGCGCGTGCGCAAGCTGCCGGACACGCCCGAAGGCCACTATCTCACGGAGCTGCTGGCGAGTCACGATTTTCAGGAGGGCTTGAAGAATTACCGAGACCTGCTCTTCCTCTCGCGCAATCTCGAGACCTGGGCGCAAAGCATGGTGACTTATCGCGACATGGTCGCTACGCGCCGGCAGGGGTTTGCCGAACGACTGCCGCGTGTCATCGCGGGAGAGCGCGCCCTCCAGGTCGAGCGGCTGCGCGCCGCTCATGCGCGCGAGGCCCAGAGGCTTGCGAGAATCGAGAGCGAAGGGGACGCCGAGGCGCTGGCGAGGGAAAAGGAACGCACGCTCGCCGCGCGTCTGGAGCGCGTGCGTGCGGGGCTCGAGCATATTGCCGATCCGTCGCAGCGGGAAGCGGCGCGGGAGAAGTCTCGGTTGCTGCGCGGCTTGCTCACCTGGGATCTGTCGGCGCAGTACAGCACGCGTTTGCGGGAGGAGAAGAAAGCGCTGCGGGACGCGGATCGCCTGATTGCCGAGGCCGAAGCGCGACGCGGGGCATTGCGGAGGGAGGAAGCGCGGGGGCCGGCCCGTTTCGATGAATTCGACCGAAGCATCGAAGCATTGCGCGACCGGGTGAGCCGCGCGCAAGGCAAAGTCAGCGCTGCCGCGCGGGCACAGGAAGATTATCTGGCCGTGTTGGCGGTAACCGAACTGGCGCGGCGGCGAGAGCAGATCGCGACCTATATCACGCAGGCGCGTTTCGCCGTGGCGCAGATCTACGATAGTGCCGTGCGTACAACGGAGAAGACGCCGTGAAGCGCCACGCCATCGCGGTTTGCGCCTGTCTCCTCGCGGCCTGTGCCGCCCAGCACACCCCGCAGGAGGCCAGAACGCTCGCGAGTCTCGAGCGGCGACAGGTCGTGGTGGAGCGCGACGCCGCGGTCGATGCCAGTCGCGCCGCCGCCATCCAGGCCTATCGCAAGTTTCTCGACGCCGCACCGCACGATCGGATGCGTCCGGAGGCGATGCGTCGTCTCGGCGATCTTGAAATCGAACGGGCGCATGACGCCGAGAGTTCCGGTGCGAGGGAATATAGCGACGCGGTCAAGGTGTACGAGGACCTGCTGCGGACCTACCCGGCCCATGCGGGCAACGACCGCGTACTCTATCAACTGTCGCACGCCTACGACCAGACGGGCGATCTCGGGCGCTCGCTCGCCACCCTGGACAGGCTGGTGACGCAGTATCCCCAAAGCGTCTATCGCGACGAGGCCGAGTTCCGCCGCGGCGAGGTGATGTTCACCCTGCAGCGTTATCCCGAAGCCGAGCGAGCCTACGGCGTGATATTGCAAAAGGGCGAGTCGTCGGCATTTTACGAACGCGCGCTCTACATGCGCGGCTGGTCCTTGTTCAAACAGGCCCGCCTCGAGGAAGGCCTGCATTCTTTTTTTGCGGTGCTCGATCGCAAGCTCATCGGTCGCGACAACGGCGCGGCGCTCGAGGAGATCGCGGGGCTCACGCGCGCCGAGCGCGAGCTTACCGAGGATACGTTCCGGGTGGTGAGCCTGAGCCTGGCCAACCTCCAGGGACCGGACGCGATTCCGAAATATTTCGCGACGCCCGCGCGGCGCGAGTACGAATTTCGCGTCTATCAGCAACTCGGTGAACTGTATTTCAAGCAGGAGCGGGTCGAGGACGGGGCCAATGCACTCAACGCGTTCGCGCGCCGCTATCCCGCGAACCCGCAGTCGCCGTTCATGCAATCGCGGGTGATCCAGGCCTATCAGCAGGCGGGTTTTGCCGCGCTCGCGCTCGAAGCGAAGAAGGAGTTCGTCGTGCGCTACGGAGTCCACAGCGAGTTTCAACGAGTGAACAGCGTTCTCGTGTACCAGCGCGTGCTACCGCACGTCAAGACGCATCTCGAGGAACTGACGCGCCACTATCACGCCGCCGCGCAGAAGACCAGGAAGGCCGGGGACACTCAGGAAGCGGTGCACTGGTACCGCGTCTATCTCGATTCCTTTCCCACGGATCCGCGCGCGCCGCAGATGCATTTCCTGCTGGCCGAGTTGCTGTTCGAGGACCGGCGCTTCGCGGCGGCGGCTGCCGAATACGAACGCGCGGCCTACGACTATCCGCGCCATGAGAAGACGGCGGACGCGGGCTATGCCGCGCTGCTCGCCTATGCGCAGCAGGAAAAACTGGCCAAGAGCGACGAGCTGCGCCTCGTGCGGGGCCGCTCCGTGGACAGTTCCCTGCGGTTCGCGGAGGCGAATCCGAAAGACGGGCGCGTCCCCGGCGTGCTCACCAACGCCGCGGAGAAACTCTATGCCGACCGCAATTTCGATTCCGCGGCTGCCCTGGCGCAACGCGTACTCGCACTGAAGCCGCCGCCGGCGCCCGAGCTGCGCCGCACCGCATGGACGGTGGTCGCGCACGTCGAGTTCCAGCAGGGAGCCTTCGATCGTTCGGAACGGGCGTACCGGGAAGCGCTGGCGCTCACGCCTGCAAAATCCCCGACCCGCGCGGGATTGAGCGAGCGGCTCGCGGCTTCGGTGTACAAGCAGGGCGAGCAGGCGCGCGCGGCGGGCCAGATGCGAGTGGCGGCGGATCATTTTTTGCGCGTCGGAAAAGTGGTGCCGGATTCGCCGACGCGTGCGAATGCGGAGTACGACGCTGCGGCCGCGTTGATCGCACTCAAGGATTGGAGCGCGGCCGCGGGCGTGCTCGAGGGCTTTCGCCGGAATTTCCCGAAGCATCCCTTGCAGGCCGAAGTCCCCGGGAAGCTCGCGGTTTGCTATCTTGAAAGCGGCCAACCGCTCAAGGCGGCCGGCGAGTTCGAGGCGGTTTCTGCGACCGGGAAAGACGCGGTGCTTGCGAGCGCGGCGCTCTGGCAGGCGGCCGAACTCTATGAAAAGGCGGGCCACGAACGCGACGCCGCGGCGGCTTACGAGCGCTACGTGCGTCTGCACCCGAGGCCGCTCGAACCCGCCGTCGAAGCCCGTTATCACCTGGCCGAAATATCCCGCAAACAAGGTCGTCCGGCGCAGCGCCAGGCCTGGTCGCGCGAGCTGGTCGAGGCCGAGCAAAAAGGCGGAAACGAGCGCACCGACCGCACGCGTTATCTCGGTGCGCTCTCCGCGCTCGTGATTGCCGAGCCGCTGGAGGAGGCGTATCGAGGCGTGCGTCTGGCGGAGCCGCTGAAGAAGAATCTCAAGCTCAAGAAAGCCCGGATGCAACAACTGCTCCAGGCCTACGCCTTGGCCGCGGACTACGGCGTGGCGGAAGCGGCGACGACGGCCACCTACCGGACGGCGGAGGTCTATAACGACT
>DATDGA010000221.1:0-3859 GCA_036522335.1 Burkholderiales bacterium | reverse complement strand
AGCGCAGGCCTCGTGGCCGAAGTGTACGGCGTCAACATCCACGCGCAGACCCCGATCGACGGCCGCGATCGCAAGCGCCTCGAGCGGCTGTGCCGCTTATGTGGACCTCCACATAAGCGGCATTATGCGGACCGATTCGTTATGCGGAGCTTGGCCTCGCTCCGCGACGAGCAGCGCTGAGAGCTCCGCTGTTTGGGCTCCGTGGGTCGCGCGGATCCAGTCCGCATAATCCTGGCAGGCTCGTGTTCCCCATCGACCAGGCTTCGGCCCAAGGAGGACACCATGCTCGAGCGCTGCTTCAAGACAGACTCCACTGCGCGCCTTCTGCGCGACGGCCCCGCTGGGCCGTTTCTCGACGGCTTGGCGCAGTCCATGTTCGCCGCAGGCTACTCGTGCAGGACAGTGGGCTCCTATGTGCACGACGCCGACCATCTGGCCCAGTGGGCCGCGCGGCGCGGCGTTGCGGTTGCGAATCTCGATAAGGATCTGCTCGCAAGCTTCGTGCGTCACCTGCCCCGGTGCCGGTGCCGTGGCCGCGGGCCCGGTGCGCACAGGCACGTGGCTTTCCGGGTCCACGCGCTGCTGCGGTACCTTTGCGAAGAAGGCGTGGTGACCACGTCGGTGCCCGAAGCGACATGTCCGCAGCTCGCGCGCGAGTACAGCGCGTGGATGCGCGACCGGCGCGGCTTGGCTGAAACGACGATTGCCCATTCGCTACCGGTGGCCCAGGCGCTGCTCGGCACCGTGAGCGATGACCCCGCGCGGCTCGATGCTGCGTGCGTACGCAAGTTCGTGCTCCAGTACGTCCGTCGACACGCGCCGGCGTCGGCCGGCTGCGTGACCACGATCGTCCGCTGCTTCCTGCGCTGGCTCGTTGCGCAGGGTCGCTGCGCGACGGACCTGACCGACGCGGTTCCGAAAGTGCCCACGTGGCGGCTTGCGAAGCTCCCGCGCTACCTCCCGGCTGACGATGTGGAGCGCGTCATCGCGGCGTGCGATCGTTGTAGCCCGGTGGCGCGGCGCGATCGCGCCATGCTGCTTCTGCTCGCTCGCCTGGGCTTGCGCGCGGGTGACGTCGTCGGGCTGCGCCTGGGCGACATCGATTGGAAGCAGGGACGCCTGCGCGTCGTCGGCAAGGGGCGGCGCGAGACGCGGCTGCCGCTTCCTCAAGACGTCGGCGACGCGATCCTCGGCTACCTCGAAACTGAGCGTCCCGTTTGCGCCACGGACCGCATCTTGCTGACCGCGCGTGCTCCCATCCGACCGATCGGCTTGAGCGGCTTGCGCGACGTCGTCGCTCGCGCGATCGAGCGCGCGGGTGTCGAGGCTCCTTCCTGCGGGACTCACATCCTGCGTCATTCGCTGGCCAGCCGGTTGCTGCGTGAAGGTGCGTCGCTCGACGCGATCGGCGCCCTCTTGCGCCACCGCGACGTCAGCACGACGGCGCTTTACGCCAAGGTGGACATCGGACTGCTTGGACAGATCGCACAGCCCTGGCCCATCGCGCAGGTGTCGCCATGTTGAGGCAGAGCATCGACGCGTACCTCGCGCTGCGTCGCGCGGTCGGCTTCCAGCTGAAGACTGAGGAGCGCCTGCTGCACGACTTCGCGCGATGGGCATCTGATCACGCACAGACGCATGTCCAGACGCAGACGGCCACAGAATGGGCCGCCACAGGACGCTCGACCTGGCAGCGCGAGCGGCGGCTGCGCGCCGTCGCTGGTTTCGCGCGCCATGCGCGGGCCGAGGATCCCCATCACCAGGTGCCGCCGATCTTCGTGTTCGGTCGCAGGCACGTGCGTCCCCGACCCCACATCTATTCGGCGCACGAGATCGGTCGCCTGCTCGACCTGGCCAGCCAACTGCCTGCCATCTGGCCTCTGCGACCGTGGGTGTTCACGACACTGTTCGGTCTGCTGGCGGCGACCGGCCTGCGTGTGTCCGAGGCGCTCGGGCTGCGATTGGTTGACGTCACCAGCGACGGCCTCGTGATCCGCAAGACGAAGTTCAACAAGTGTCGGCTCGTGCCCCTTCACGAGACCGCCGCCTCCGCACTCGGCCGCTATCTCGAGGTCCGACGGCGCAAAAGCAGCATGAGCGACTACGTCTTCGTCTCGCCCAAGGGGGGCAGGCTTGCCTACAAGACGGTGAGCCAGACGTTCCTTCAGCTGATGCGCCAAGCTGGTCTTCGTTCTGGTCCGGGGACACCGGGACCGCGGATCCACGACCTGCGTCACACGTTTGCCGTGCGCGCCCTCGAGGCTTGTCCGCAAGACGGCAGCCCCGTCGGCTGGCGCGTGCGCGCGCTGTCCACCTACCTCGGCCACAGCAACGTCGCCGACACGTGCTGGTACCTGCAGGCGACGCCGGATCTCCTCCGGGGCGTCGCCGACGCCTGCGAGCGCTTCCTCGAAGGAGGTGCGCGATGACGCCGATCGCACCGCACATCACCGCGTTCTTCCAGAAGCGGCTCGCCGTAGAGCTGCGGGCCAGCCGAGACACCTGCGACAGCTACGCCTACGCGTTCCAGCTCCTCTTCGAGTTCATGAGTCGCAAGCTCGGCGTGGCGCCCGCCGACCTCACACTCGAAGCGCTCGATACGCCGCTGGTGCTCGAGTTCCTAGAGCATCTCCAGAAGGAGCGGCACAACTCGACGCGCACCCGCAACGCTCGACTCGCCGCCATCCGCTCCTTCATACGGTACGTCGAGCACCGCGTCCCTTCGGCGCTCGATCAGGTCCGCCGCGTTCGGGCCATCCCCGCGCAGAAAACCGACTCGCGCATCGTCCCGCACCTCACTGCCGACGAGCAACGCGCGCTCCTCGATGCGCCCGAACCCCAAACGCGCCTGGGCATCCGTGACCGCGCCATGCTGCTCCTGGCGGTTGCGGGCGGCCTTCGGGTCTCGGAGCTCGTTGGCCTGCGCATCGACGATGTCCTGTTCAGCGGGCGCTACATCGATGTCCGCGTACGCGGCAAGGGTCGCCGAGAACGCGCTCTGACACTGTGGAAGTCGGTGGGCGACGCGATCCGCGCCTGGCTCGCCGTGCGCGCACAAGCCTCTGCCCCAGAGCTGTTCCTCAATGCATGGGGCATGCCCATGACACGCTCCGGCTTCGAGCGCGTGCTCGCCAAGCATGTGACAGCGGCTGGCACCCGCTGCCCGTCGCTCCGCGACAAGCGCGTCTCGCCGCACGTGCTGCGGCACACCTGCGCGCTCAACACGCTTCGGGCAACTCGCGACCTGCGCAAAGTCGCACTCTGGCTCGGACACGCCAGCACGCAGACCACCGACATCTACCTGCAGGCCGACCCGACGGAGAAGCTCGAGGCACTCGCAGTGATGAAGGCGCCGGCACTGCGGCCCGGGAAGTTCCGTCCATCCGACCGCCTCATCGCCGCGCTGAAGGCCTCTACCGTTATGCGCACCTCCAACGCGGTCAACTCATGAGCACAACTGCAAAATCGTCCCCGAGCTCCGCATAACGAATCGGTCCGCATAATGCCGCTATCTCGTGCGACCGCCGCTATCGCACGACCGGCTCAGCGAGCTGCCCGACGGCCGCTTGCGCTTGGCCCTGAAAACGCCCTGCTCCGACGGCTCCACCGCCATCGTGCTCCAGCCCCATGGACCTAATCGCGAGGTTGTGCGCCCGTGGGCCTGGTTGCTCAAGCGCGTGCTCGGGGTCGACCTGCAAGTGTGCCCTCGATGCGCTGGCCGCATGCGCATCCTCGAGGTTGCGCTCACCGCCGATGCCATCCACAAGGCGCTCGCTCGCCAAGGGCTCGCGCCGCAGCCACCACCGAGGCCGCGCGCAGAAGCGTGCACCGGGCAACTGGGACTGCCCTGCGTGCCCAT
>DATDGA010000220.1:0-2510 GCA_036522335.1 Burkholderiales bacterium | reverse complement strand
CTATCTCGCCACAGGCTGCAGAAATATCGAAATAGGCTGCAATCTTGACGCTGACTGTCCACTCCTGGCCGGGAAGTGAAGATTCAAACTGAGACAATCCTCGTCGTCGACGGCTCACCCCGCGATCCGTCAAGATTATTTCTCCCGCTCCCAAGTCACGATGATGCGCACGACTTTGCCGCCGATGTTGGGGTGGGCGGTTCGCGTGCAGAGCATCAGCCGAAAAGCGCTTCCGGAACGTAGACGTGCCCCTCGAAAATGCGCCGCGCGGTGCGCACGAAAGACGCGCGCTCGAC
Source organism: Burkholderiales bacterium (assembly GCA_036522335.1). Classification (GTDB taxonomy): domain Bacteria; phylum Pseudomonadota; class Gammaproteobacteria; order Burkholderiales; family SG8-39; genus VBDM01. The sequence continues at coordinate 2,214 of DATDGA010000220.1, read as the reverse complement.
CACCGGCGCAGCGCCCGAGCAGTCGGTGACGAGGTCCACGTCGATGCGCCCGGAGGGATGCTCGATGCCGAGGACGCCGCCCGAAAATCCCTTCGGCTCGATGTAGCGGTTCGCCACGGTGCCGGGCAGAACCGCGGCCGTGGCGACGGCGAGCGCTCCGGTCACCGCGTGGGTTTTGTGGCAGGCGTGAGGCGTGAAATAACGGGAGGTGATGTTCCCTCCCCGCATCGGACGCGAGACCAGCACCGGTTTCGGCACGACCAGCTTCGACACGTCGCCCAGGCCCATGAGCTTTCCTGCTTCGAGCCGAATGGCTTCCATTTTCTTCAGCATCGCCTTGTCCGCATCCAGCTCTTCGGGCGTTTCGCGCCCGGTCTTTCCGAACGCTTCGGCGGCCATGATCATCACCGGCATCGCCATGTCGATGCAGGTCGTCTCGACGCCCTGAATCGAATCGAGCAGGTTCCCGGTCGGCAGCAACTTGCCCGTCACGGCGCCGAGCGCATCGAGAAAGGTCAGCTTGATCGGCGCGGCCGGGTCGGTGACGCCGTCGATATGCGTGTCGCCCGCATACTCGACCTGCCCTCCCGGAGTCTGGATCACCGCGTCGATCAGCGTCTCGGTGTTGACGTTGTAGATGCGCACGGTCGTCGTCGGATCTTTCGCGGGTACGAGGCCCGCCTCGATCGCGAACGGGCCCACGCCGGCCAGCATGTTGCCGCAATTGGGTTTGGTGTCGACGAAGGCCTCGGTCACCGAAACCTGCGCAAACAGGTAGTCCACGTCGGCGCCCGTGTGCTGAGAACGGCTTACAATGGCCACCTTGCTGGTCAGGGTATTGGATCCCCCGATTCCGTCGACCTGCAAGGAGTGGGGAGATCCCATAACGCTGAGCAGCACGGCGTCGCGCCGTGCGGGTTCGGCCGGCAGGTCCGAGGCCAGGAAATACGGACCTCGCGAGGTACCGCCGCGCATGAGCACACAGGGGATTTTGCGCTGCATGGTCAGGGAGTTGTCAATTTCGTCCGGCGATCTGAAGGCGAGCTGGTTCTGCGGTGCGCTTCGATCCTCAAGCCGGGAATACGGGCAGTCGCGAGAATGTTTACCAAGTCGAGTTCGGGTCGTTATGAGGAGTCTCTGATCGTACCTCATTTTTTTCGGGTCAATATCATGTCGATGCTCTGCCGCCTTCTACCGGTTCTCGCACTCGCCGTGCTCCTCGCGGGATGCACGAATTTCTCCTCCGTCAAGAGCGGGATGCCGGAGCAGGAGGTCCGGGCGAAGCTCGGCGCGCCGAAAGGCGTCTGGAAGAACCCCGACGGCTCCGAGACCTGGGAATATCCGCTGGGACCGCTCGGACGGCAGACCTTCATGGTGACCATCGGGTCCGACCACGCAATGCGGGAAATCCACCAGGTGCTGAGCGACGAGTATTTCTCCAAGGTGCAGGCTGGAATGTCGCGCGACGACGTGGGGCGAATCCTGGGCCGGCCCGGGGAGATCGCGTTTTTCGACGAGCGCGGTGAAGAGACGTGGTCCTGGCGTTACCAGAAGGAAGTCCCCATGATCTTCCACGTCATGTTCGACCGGTCCGCGGGCACGGTCAGGTCCACCCTGCGGCTCCAGGAAATCCTCATCCAGACGGAGGGCGGCCGCTAGGCACGGGAGGACATATGAACCAAGGACTGTTGCGCGCCGCGCTTTTTCTCCCCCTCGCTTTGTTTGCGGGTGGGTGTGCCAATTTTTCTGCCTTAGCTGCGGGCGCCCCCGCGCAGGAAGTCACGGCGCGCGTGGGCGCTCCGGGGACCGTGTGGAAAAACCCCGACGGCTCCGAGCTCTGGGAATATCCGCAAGGGCCGCTCGGGCGGGAGACCTTCATGGTGACCATGGGGCCCGACCATGCGATGCGGGAAATCCACCAGGTGCTGAGCAACGAGTATTTCTCCAAGGTGCAGGCTGGAATGTCACGCGACGACGTGGGGCGAATCCTGGGCCGGCCCGGGGAGATCGCGTTTTTCAACGAGCGCGGTGAAGAGACGTGGTCCTGGCGTTACCAGCAGGAAGTCCCCATGATCTTTCACGTGATGTTCGACCGGTCCGCGGGCACGGTCAGGTCCACCCTGCGGCTCCAGGAAATCCTCTTCCAGGATCCGAACTGCTAGCCACGGGAGGACCTATGAACGAGAGACTGCTGCGCGCCGCGCTTTTCCTCCC
>DATDGA010000219.1:0-9498 GCA_036522335.1 Burkholderiales bacterium | reverse complement strand
TCGTCAATTCGTTCGTTCTGGCGAAAATGAAGATCCTCACGCGCGGCCGGTGGCTCTGGACTCGCACCATAGGCTCGACGATATTCGGCGAGGGAGTCGATTCGCTGCTGTTCTACCCGCTGGCTTTCTGGGGGGGCGGCCTCATCCCCGACGACAGGCTGCCGCAGATCATGCTGGTCCAGTTCGTCTCCAAGGTCGGATTGGAAGTGGTGCTCACGCCGCTGACCTACGCCGTCGTCGGCTGGCTGAAACGCGCCGAAAGGGAGGACTTCTACGACAGGCACACCGACTTCAACCCGTTTACTCTCAGGACCTGACAGCAGGTTGGCGCGAACTCACGACGGCCGGTCGGGTAGGAACTTGATCGGGTCGACCGGTTTGCCGAGGCGCCGGATCTCGAAATGCAGCTTCGTCTGGGGCGAATCGGAATTGCCGATCTCGGCGATCTTCTGTCCTCTCGCGACGTTCTGCCCCTCCTTCACAAGCAGGTTGCTGTTGTGAGCATAGGCGGACAGATAGGTTTGGTTGTGCTTGATGATGACGAGCTTGCCGTATCCACGCAAGCCGGTGCCGCTGTATACCACTCGCCCCGAAGCCGAGGCATAAACCGGATCGCCGATCTTGCCCAGAATATCCAGACCCTTGTTGGTCGCTTCGGAGAAACCTGCGAGAACTCGGCCCGAGGCCGGCCAGATCCAGCCGACATCCTCGGTTTCCGCGGCGGCGTTCGGCTGCGGCGGCGGCAGATCAACTTGCGGTTCCGGTTTCGGCGGAGACTGTCGCAGCAGTATTGCGACGTTCTCCTCCGAGTAGGGCAGCTTCATCGCCCTGGGACCGGTCTTGATCGCTTCACCCGCTCGCGGCGCTTCCGCCGCAACCCGCGGTTCCCCACTCGCCCGTGGCTCCGCGACCGCGCGCGGCTCAGTGCCGGGTCGCGTATCCGCTCCGAGCGATCGCGCCTCGACCGATCCCGGTACGGTAACGGGCTGCACTTGAACCCCTAGCGCGGCCGCTTGCGTTCCGGTCTCCGCCTGCACTCTCGCTACCGGTCCGGGCGGCTGCATCCGCAGCACCAGCCCGGGCTTGATGACAGCCGGATCGGCGATGCCGTTCCACGCGGCCAGGTCTCTGTAATCAAGGCCGTGGTCGAGTGCAACACTGTAGAGCGTGTCGCCGCGCTTGACGGTATAGCTCTCTGGCCTCGGCTCCGAGGGCGGCGCGGGTCTAGCGGTAGGCGGGCGGGCAATGCTCCGCTCAACGACGGGCGCCCGATACTGGCTCGCGCAACCGGTGATGAGCGCAGAGGCGAGCGCAGCAAAAGCAAACCCGAATAGCTTCACTGCTTGCCTCCTCTCAAAGGCACAAAACGCACGGCGTCGAGCCATTTTTCGTTCAATCCGGCTGGGGTCCTCTCGATGAGGCACAGCGCCTGATCGCCGCTTCCCACGGGCACGACCATTCTGCCACCCGGTGTGAGCTGCTGCAAAAGCGCGTCCGGAATCCGCGGAGCCGCAGCAGCGACGATGATGCCGTCGAACGGGGCCGCTTCGGGTAAGCCACGGGCACCGTCGCCGTGCACCAGCCTCAGGTTCGACAAGCGCAAGGGGCGCAGGTTGCGGCGCGCCTTCTCCAGCAGCTCCGAGATACGCTCGACCGAATAGACTGCGGTTGCGAGCCGCGCCAGCAAGGCCGCCTGATACCCGCATCCGGTGCCGACTTCCAGGACTTTTTTGAGCGGCTTTTCTCCGCGTAAGGCCGAGAGCATCCGCGCGACGACAAAGGGCTGCGAGATCGTCTGCTCGAAACCGATCGGCAAGGCCGTATCCTCGTAGGCCCGGCTGGCAAGCGCCTCCTCTATGAAGATATGGCGCGGAACGGCCGCCATGGCGGAAAGCACCGATTCGTCCCGAATACCCTGCTCGCGCAGACGCGCGACCATGCGGTCGCGCGTGCGCTGCGAGGTCATCCCGATGCCGCGCGTTCTCGAGAGCATCATTGCCCGGCGTTCACTGAGCGATCCAGGCCCGAACCAAGGCGATCTGCTGTTGGTGAGTGAGATCCATCTGCAGCGGCGTCAGCGAGACGCAGTCGGAGGCCACGGCATGAAAATCGGTCCCCGGACCGGCGTCCTGCGCGCTGCCGGCCGCACCTACCCAGTAAACCGTCTCTTTGCGGGGGGTCTTGGTCTTGATCACAGGCTCGGCCTTGTGCCGCTTGCCGAGCCGCGTTACTTCGAAACCCTTCAGCGCGTCGTAGGCAATGTCGGGAACATTCACGTTGAGCAGCAAGGCCTCTGCCGGAGGCCGCTTCTGGAACCGTTCGACCAGCTCGCGCGTGACGCGCGCGGCGGTATCGTAGTGCCTGCCCGCTTTGCTCGCCAGTGAGATCGCGAGCGAAGGAATACCGAGCAGATAGCCTTCGGTCGCCGCCGCCACCGTGCCCGAGTAGATGGTGTCATCGCCCATGTTGGCGCCGAGATTGATGCCCGAGATGACCATGTCTGGCAGCTCTTCCAGCAACCCGGTCACCGCGAGGTGAACACAATCCGTGGGCGTGCCGTTGACGAACCGAAAACCGTTCCCAGATGTGCGCACCGAGAGCGGCCGATCGAGGGTCAGCGAATTGGAAGCGCCACTCCGGTCGCGTTCTGGCGCAACCACGGCGACGCTGGCTAGGCTGGCGAGCGCTTCTGCGAGAATCGCGATGCCGGGAGCGAAGTACCCGTCATCGTTACTGAGCAGAATACGCATACGCGGCATTCTACCAGCCGGGTTCGAGTCATCAGGCTGGACGGGGACGGATTCGTGGAGCGGAGTCCTGTTGCTCGAACACCACGCACCCATGATGCAGCAGGATCGACGCCACGCTGCCACCGAGCTTCGGGGAATGGCGCTGGAATCTAGCTCGCGTCTATCGCGCTCTCCTCAGGGAATCGCTAAAGCCACTGATACCGCAACCCGATCCAGGCTCCCCGTGGAATCCCGGGGCCGCGGAATTGTTCGTTGACCGGGTTGTTGCCATCGAAGGTATTGCCGGGACCGGTGAAGAAGTTCTGGCCGAGGATGCCGAAGTTCGAATACTGCTTGTTGAACAGGTTCACCACCCGGGCAAACAGATCCAGGCCTTTGGCGAGCCCGTATCGACCATCCAGGTTCACCACCGCATAGCCCGGTATCCGGCCGTTCACGTCCTGATTGTTCTCGTCGCCCCGGGCGTAGATGCTGCTGCTGTAGATGACGTTTGTACCGAGCGAAGCCCGTTCGCCGAAATCGTACTGAAGCCGCAGTTTCAGGCTGTGCTGCGGGATCCCGGGAATCCGGTCACCGGGCTTCACCTGGATGGCTCCGTTGGTGTCGGCCGTCGAATTGGTGGGCGAATTTTCCACAAAAGGGGATTCGAAGGTGGCATCGACGTAGCCGTAGCGGACCGAGGCCGCGAGCGCATTCCACCTTGTGCTCAGGACGAGTTCCAGCCCTTCGCGGCGGGTCGTACCGACGTTCTGGAAGAAACCGGCATTCACCGCCCCGCCGCCAGAGCTGATGAACTGAATGTCATCGGTCAGTTCCGTCCGGTAGATTGCCGCGCTCCACTGCGTATCCTGGGCAGGCCTGCCGCGAAGACCCGTTTCCACGGTCCGGGATACGACCTTCTTGAGCGCCGGGTCCGCCAGGAAGTTGTTGGGCAACTTGCACGGAGCCGCCGGGTCGGCACAGGCGAGTTCGATCGGGGTCGGCGCGCGCATACCTTCGTTGTAGGCGGCATAGGCCGTCAGGCGCTCGCTGGGCGTGAAATTGATCCCGACCGCCGGATTGAAGCGGGAGAACGTTTGCTCGCCATTCAATAGCGGAGCCGTGCCGGTCAGATCCTCGATTTTCACGGTCATCCGGTTATAGCGGCCGGCGAGGGTGAGCGCCCATTCCTTGTTCAGGTTGAGCGTATCGGTGAAGAACAAGCCGTAGTACGGGTTGCGGGTCTGCGCGTCGGTAGCCTGCACGAAATCCGACGTACCGATCGTTGCCCGGTTGGTCGTGAAGGCGGCTTGCTGGGAATCCTGGGTGAAGCGGGCCTTGCCGAAATCGCCGCTCGCCCCGAGAGAGAAACGGTTCTCGCGCTGGACCACATGGCCGAGCGTTGTCAGTTGCAGCCCCAGGCCATAACTCCTTTGATCGATCACCGAGCGGTCGTTGGTGGCTTCGACCGGGTTGTTGACCGGATCGAAGTCGCCATTGACGTTGCTGCTCGCATTCTCGTTCCTGTATTTCCGGTAGTAGAGAGTTCCGCCTAGGATGACACTGTCCGTTAGGAAGCGGCTGCCTTTGACGGTGAGGAAGGCGAGTTTGTTGTTGTTCTGATCCGGAAATGTGTAGGCCTGGCGAATGTTGTCGAAAAAGGACAAGGGAATGGTCTGGGTGCCTTGGAGGGTGTTGTCCGCAAGGGTCAGGCTCACGTCGAAATCGGTCTTCGCATCCTGCCACCCCACTTTGCCGAAGAACTGCTGGACCGTACTCGGGTTGTGCTCGGCCCAGCCGTGATCGTCCACATAGTTGCCGGTGAAGAAGTAGTCCAGCTTGTCCTTTTTACCGCCGTACTCAAACTCGACACCCTTGCGGCCGAACGACCCTCCGTAGGTCTCGATGGCCCCGCCGGGATAGTAGCTGCCGCTCTTGGTATATATCGCCAGCGCCCCGCCCAGCGTATTCAAACCGAAGGCCGGATTCGAGCCCGGAATGAGTTGGATGCTGGAAATGGCCGATTGCGGGATGAGGTCCCAGTTCACCACGTCGCCGAAGGGCTCGTTGATGCGCACCCCGTCCTGGAACACCGAGAGCCCCTGCGGCGTACCGAGTATCGGAGAAGCAGTAAAACCTCGGAAGTTGACGTCGGACTGGAAAGGATTGCCCTGGGCGGAATTGATCGTGACGCTGGTAGGATTCTGCTCCAGGTAGTCGCCGATATTCGTCTGGTGTTGCGGGCCGAGGTCCTTGCTGGTGTAGATCTGCACGTTGGCCGGCACGTCGCGGATCGGGGTCCCCAGTCCAGGCAGAGGGGAGAGGCCGACAACCACTACCGACGGTGTTTCCAGCGCCTCGGCAGGGTTGTCCGCTGCAGCATGCGGCGCCTGCAGGCCCGCGATGACACCACCCAGCGCCATGACCATGGCGCGACGGCGGGGCGAGGCGCCGCGCTTGTTGCGATAGCTGCATGCCAGCATGGTGCCCCACCCCCAGGATTGTTTCTCGAAGGGTAGCAAGCAGGCACGGCTTCTGTATCGGGAGAAACTCCCGAGATCGGCCGGGAAGATCCTCAAGCTGGCGGCGCGATCACACCATGACGTAGCGCGACATGGACCAGCGCGGCGGTCGTGGTGGCGCCGAACTTGTTCTTGATACGCACCGGAAATCAGGAATTCCTCGACGGAATTCAGGGAGTTTCAGGAAGCTGTCGAGCCCCGTGTGAAGGTATCGGACCGCGTTTTGACCTTGGATTGGCTCGCGACGCGGGATGGCTTTGTGTTGACAGGACGTAACGAGGTGTCGGACTTCCCACACCTCCGCTGAATGTTCGGCGGCTGTCGGAAAGCGTCCGAGACCGAGCTTGCCCGGGCTTAGTTCCTGTCCGTGGTCCTGGCGACCTGGTCGAAAAAACCTGCGCGAAATCCCTTGGCGTAGTCATCTATCCCAACCTCGAGATAGGGGGTCAGCGCGCTGCTTCTGGCACGGGCAAACTGCCCATCGTTAAATCCGTTGGCAAAAGCGGCCGAACGCGAGGAATAGCTATTGTTGAGGACTACCATTTCCACTATGGATCCCACGACCGCCTCCTTGGGGAATATCCCCCTCCTCCGCTTCGAAGCAATCGCCGTGCCAACACCACGGGACGCTGGGATGTTCAGGTAGTCGACCTCTCCGAGTCGGACCAGGCGCCCGCAGGCTGGCATCTGCTCTGGCGCGTCAGGGAGTAACCGGCGAGGAATCCCAAGGCATACTGGTCGGTGTCGATGAGGGGAACCTTCGGTGTTTGCTTGCCGTGGGCGCGGGCCGCCCTGCCGTCGACATAGCCTTCCGCATAGGCCGGCGACCAGCCGTTCTTCGATGCCAAATCCCGGAACTCTTCTTTGGGTGAGGCTTTCATGTTCCCTCCGCTTGGGTACCGGCAGGGGAAGGGCAGCAATTTCCGGGCCGGGCAGGTCGGAGGAGTCGAGCCGGAGGAATCAGGTACAGGCGCGCGAGTGGATACCCGCGCGCGGGATTTTCACGCAGTCGTGCCGCCGAAACTACGCGGCTCCGCCGTCGATGGAAGGAAACCGGTTCAGCGGCGCGCCGCCGCCAGCACTCCGCGCACGTTTTCGATCGCCGAAAGGGCACGCCGTAACTGGTCGATGTCCTCGACTTCGACGGTGAAGTACATCGATGCAATGCTGTTGCGGTTTTGCGTCTTCGCCGCGATGACGTTGGTCTTCTCGCGGACCAGCGTTTCCGTCACGTCGCGCAGCAGCCCCTGCCGATCGTTTCCGCGAACGACGATGTCCACCGGATAGTTCCGGCCGGCGCGCTTGCCCCATTCGGCGCTGATGATGCGCTCTGGAAAGCGCTCGATCAGGCGCGTGAGGCTCGAGCAATCGCGCCGGTGCACCGAAACGCCGCGCCCCTTGGTTACGAAGCCCGAAATCCGGTCGGGCGGTGCGGGCTTGCAGCAGCGCGCGAGCTGCGTGAGCAGCCGGTCCACGCCGACCACGAGAATCCCACCGCCCTGCTCCCCGGCGCGCGCCCGGTGCAGTTGCGCCGCAACCGGCGCCGCCGGCTCCGCTTCACCTCGGAGCGCCGTCTGAAGCTGCCGGGGGCCGACTTCCTCGCGCCCCACCGCCGCGAAGAGCTCGTCGGGCTCGCGAAACCCGAGGCGTTTCGCGAGTTCTTCCAGGCTCGCGGCGCGCTTGCCTTCGCGCTGCAGCTCCCGCTCGACGGCGGTGCGCCCCGCGGCGACCACGCTCGCGAGCTCGCGGCTGTTGAACCACTGCCGCACCTTGTTTCGCGCGCGCGAGCTCTTGATGTAGCCGAGCGAGGGATTCAACCAGTCGCGGCTCGGACCTCCGCTTTTTGCCGTAATGATCTCGACTGCTTCCGCATTCTTCAGCCGGTAGTCGAGCGGCACGATGGCGCCGTTCACCCTGGCGCCCCGGCAGCGGTGCCCGATATCGGTGTGCAGGGCGTAGGCGAAGTCCACCGGAGTCGCCCCTTGCGGCAGATCGATCACCCTGCCCTGGGGCGTAAGCACGTAGACGGTGTCGTCGAGCACCGCATGCTTGGACTGCCCGACCCAGTCGGAGGCATCGACGATCTCGTCGCGCCATGCGAGCATTTGCCGCAACCACGCGATCCTGTCGTCGAAAGGGTCGCCCTTGCCCGCGCGCTTCGCTCCTTCCTTGTAGCGCCAGTGCGCGGCGACCCCCAGTTCCGCGTCGTGGTGCATCTGCCGCGTGCGGATCTGCACTTCCAGCGCTTTCCCTTGCGGACCGATCACCGCGGTGTGCAGCGAGCGGTAGAGGTTGGCTTTCGGCCGCGAGATATAGTCGTCGAATTCCCTGGGGATCGGCGCCCACAGGTTGTGCACGACGCCGAGCACCGTGTAGCAATCCTTAACCTCGTCCACCAGCACGCGCAGTCCGCTCACGTCGTGGATCTCGGAGAAATCGAGCGACTTCAAGCGCATTTTCGTATAGATGCTATAGAGGTGCTTCGGCCGGCCGGTGATCTCGGCCCGGATTCCGGCGCGAGCAAGCTCGTCCGCGAGCTCGGCGATGGTCTCCTCGACGAAGCGCTCGCGCTCGCTGCGGCGATCGTCGAGCATGCCGGCGATGCGTTTGTAGAGTTCGGGCTCGAGGTAGCGAAACGACAGGTCTTCCAGCTCCCACTTGAGCTGCCACACGCCGAGGCGATTGGCGAGCGGCGCGTAGATGTCGAGCGTCTCGCGCGCAAGCTGCCGGCGATCGGCCTCCGGGGCGCGCGCGAGCCAGCGCAGCGTCTGGGTCCGGCTCGCGAGGCGCAGCAGCACCACGCGAATGTCCTCCACCATCGCGAGCAGCATCTTGCGCAGCACTTCGGCTTGCGAACCTGAATCCTTGCCCAGAGCCGCGGTCTTCATGACGACCCGCAGCTGGTTGAGCCGGCTGATGCCGGCCACGAGTGCGGCGACCGTCGGGCCGAAGGCGGCACTCAGCTTTTCTTCCGCCTCCGGGAGATACGCCGGGACGGCGAAGAGCAGGCCCGCTGCGCGAGCGTCGGCGTCCAGGCGCAGCTCGGCGACGTTGCGCGCCGTTCCCAACGCGTGTTCGTAGGCGGGCTCGCCCGTACTGAGCAGCTTTTCTCCGTAGAGGTCGGCCGCGAATTCGCGCGCGAGCGCGAGCGCGCGGCGCCCCTCCTCCGCCAGCCCGGAGTACAGGGCATCGGAATCGCCGGCGTCGGCCAGATCGGAGCGCGTGGTGGAAACCATGCCGAAAGTCTATCGCATGGGCTGGCGCGTGCGAGTGCGCTCCACGATAATGCGCGTTTCCCGGAACTCCCGTGGCCTTCTCCTCCGCGCACCGTCGCACGCTGCCCACCGTGCTCCTGCTGGTCGCCACCGCTTCCTGGGGCGGCAACTGGGTGGCTGCGCGCGCGGTCACTCTCGATGTTCCGCCGTTCGCGCTTTCCTTCTGGCGCTGGGCGATCGCCGCGGTGATTCTCCTGCCTTTCGCAGCGGCCCAGCTTCGCGAGGACGCGCCTCTCCTCCGACGCCACCTTCCCGCCCTCGCCGGCTTCGGCGTGGTCGGAGTCGCGGTATTCACGACGCTCGGCTACTGGGGGCTGCGCTACACGACGGCGGTCAACGCGACCTTGCTGAATTCGTCGCTGCCTTGTTTCGTCGTGCCCTTGTCTTGGTGGCTGCTCAGGCTCACTGTCAGCGGCAGGCAGCTCGCGGGCCTGGCCCTGTCGCTCGCTGGAGTGGTCAGCATCATCAGCGCGGGCGAGTTGCGGACGCTCGCGCGGCTCGCACTCAACCCCGGCGACCTGTTGGTGCTCGGCGGAACGTGCTTGTGGGCGATCTACACCGTGCTACTGAAGTGGCGCCCTCCCGTTCGGCCGTTGTCGTTCCTGTTTACCATCAGCGCCGCGGCGGCGGCCTTCTTGCTGCCGTTTTACCTGTGGGAGATTGCGGCGGGTGGCGCGATGATCGCTTCGGCCAAAACTATCGCGGCGATCGGCTACCTCGCGCTCTTTCCATCGGTCGTCGCGTACATGTGCTGGAACCGCGCCGTGGCCGAGGTCGGACCCATCGTGGCCGGGTTTTTCCAGCCCGCCATCCCGGTGTTCGGGACGCTTTTCGCAATGGTCTTTCTTGGCGAGCCGCTGCATGCCTACCACCTCGCAGGATTCGCGCTGGTGCTGGGCGGCGTGGTGCTCACGTCCAAACGCTGAAGATGGGATTCCTCCGGGAGTGGCGCCGCAGGCGGCTCGACCCGTA